>CAIMDR010000093.1 GCA_903839795.1 uncultured Methylococcaceae bacterium
CGTGGATTTATTTGGCAGCGGTAATTCGTCAACGGCGGGCGGGATTTTCTGTACCGAGGCTTCCTTTAGCTAAGGGGTCTGAATGATTACTTCCAGCCAAGTCTGTAGGTCAGCCAAAGCCGGCTGACTTTGTTCCTCACGCAGCAACTTACGGGCTTCGATAGTCAGCTCTTTGCCTTCGACTTCAATGCCGTACAAGACGCTTATGCGTTGTAATGCTTCAAAAGCCATAGGGCAACTATTGGCACTGTATAAATCGAAAAATTTTCGGCGAGCATGCGCCCAGCAGCCAAGCTCAACGCATGGCAGCGCAGCAGCACGTTGGTCTGAGAACAAGGCTTTGTAGCCACTGTAATCGTCGACCAGCAGGTGACCTTGCCATGTACCCAGAAAGTTGCGGGCGTGCTCGCCGCTTCGACCGGTTTGATAGTCGAAGACTATAATCCTCGCTCCTGGCTCCAGATCATTGCTGCGATAGGCTCATAGATAAGCCTTGCGGGTTTTGCCTCGACCCGGCTCAAGTTGCGCTACCGGCGTTTCATCCGCATGCAGCATAGTCGCCTGAATAAGGTGGTAGATCAGTCGATCGACCAAGGGTTGCAGAGCCACACCCACTCGACCGACCCAATCTGCCAAGGTGGATTGAGCCAGGACGACTTGATCACGGGCAGCGATTTGTTCAATACGATAGAGTGGAAGATGATCCACGAATTTACAGACCATGATCCAGGTCAGCAAACCAACTGAAGCCATGCCGCCATCAATGACAGCAGCCGGAATGGCCGCAGCGGTGATGGTTTCGCAAGGCTTGCAAGCATACTGTGGGCGGATATGACGGATGACAGAAAATCTGGCCGGTTCCACATCCAGTTGCTCGGTGATATCTTCTCTGATAAGGATTAATTCACGACCACAAAGACCGCAGTTGCAGGATTCAGGCTCGTGACGTACGTCGATGCGCGGCAGATGCTCCGGCAAGGGCTGGCGACCGGCGCGTGAACGGGGTGGTTTGGGCGGACAGGATGGTGTATTGAGTTGTTCGATTTCGGCTTCGATGGCGGCAATATCGGCACTACAAGCTTCCTCAAACAAATCTTGTTGCACCTGCGACAGAGTTTCGCTTTTCGCTCCGAAACGAATCCGCCGAAGTATAGCCAACTCCAGAATCAGCGCCTGAATTTTAAGCGTTTTGGCGTAAAGTTCAGCCGTGTCCTTTTTTGACTGATCAAGTAACGCCTGAAGCATCGCCGCCACCTTGGTTTTGGCAGCAGCTTCAAGATTCAGTGCATCTAGTTCATCGAGTAAATTCATGGGTAAAATTATACCACAAAAAACCCTGAAGCCATTGAATTTAGAGGGCTTTAATGAAAATTACCCCAAAAAAAATAACCGCTATCAGGCTTGTAAATGGGCCGGCGGCGGCGCCGATAAGCGCCGCCAATCCACCCCCGCGACTAACCAATTCCACTCGGCTTGAGTTAGCGAAAAACAGCGTTCCGTAGCCTTCGGCCAGACAAATCGACCTTCGTGTAAACGCCGCTGACATAGCCATACGCCCTGACCGTCCCAACACAGTACCTTGACCCGATTACCTGATTTATTGCGGAACACGAAAGCCGCTCCCGCACAAGGTGCGTACCCTAAAGCTTGCTGAACATAAGCCGACAAACCGTCAATACCACGACGCATATCCACCGGTTCGACCGCCAGCCATATTTGCGCCGGTGCCGCAATTAATCCTGACATCGTAACAACTCCGCCAGCCATAACGCTGACACCGTCGACGGCAACTCCAGTCGATGTCCTTGTGCAAGTTGTAGTGACATTACTCCAGGCAACGGAGCTTGGATCTGGACAGGAATCAGTGCAGGTAACCCCACTGCATCCTGATATCTGAACTTATGCAGCCGACCTGAAAAGGTCTGAGCATTCAGTCCATTCTGCCGACAATAGGCCGCTTGGGACAATCCACTGCACTGCCAAATTTCAATATGATTTTTCCAATGTGCTGATAACGACATCACTCATCCTCGTTCAAAATGACAAGGATGAATGTTTTTGCTACGGAAAAACAGATGGTTGGGCTGGGCCCTTACGTTGGAGCTGACTGAAAGTGCAGTGGTAAAGAACATCGAATACACCATTGCCACGATGAATGCCTTGGGAGAAATAGGCGTTCAATTCTCGTTGGATGATTTTGGTACCGGCTATTCCTTCTTGTAATACATCAAGAAGTTGCCCTTGAATCAACTTAAAATTGATCGGTCATTTATCCGGGATATTGCTGACGATAGCGGTGATCGTACCATTGTTCGCTCGATTATTGCGATGGCGGAAAGTCTGAACCTGAATGTCATTGCCGAAGGGGTGGAATCGGAACAGCAACGACAATTTCTCCTGAACAATGGCTGTGCAAACTATCAAGGCTACCTGTTCAGCAAGCCGGTACCCATTGCAGAGTTTAATGCATTGCTGAAGCAGGATTGTTTTTGAAGTGCCAAGCCACCTAGTTAATCCGTTAACTTTTTAAAATGGTTTCACTAGTGAAAAACGGCGTTTAGTTTTTTCATCTTCAGTGTTAGTTTTGCCTGTCAATTAAGGCGCTGGTGTTATTAAAACAACGAGATAGAAACTAATTTTGGAAAATTTTAACGTTATCAATTTGCGTCAAATGCCGATAAC
>CAIMDR010000094.1 GCA_903839795.1 uncultured Methylococcaceae bacterium
ACGCCCTTCGACAAGCTCAGGACAGGCTTGGGTGGTCTTATTCCGGCCTACGCCTAATGTTTGTTATCGCTGAATTCCCCAAAATCAAGAATTAAAAACTTGAAGATTGA
The DNA here is from genome assembly GCA_903839795.1 of uncultured Methylococcaceae bacterium. GTDB lineage: Bacteria > Pseudomonadota > Gammaproteobacteria > Methylococcales > Methylomonadaceae > Methylobacter_C. The sequence continues at coordinate 111 of CAIMDR010000094.1, forward strand.
GTATTACAATTTCTTATTGGGATATTTAACAGCCTGTCACTCAGACTTTGAAAGCCATTGAAACCTTCAAATGTCGCAATTATATTGAAAAAGTGGCAATTCTAGCTATTACCTAGCATTAATGGCTGACTGTAATACTTTTGACTCAGAAAAATGCTATCATGACTGACATTAGTTAACAGATTGACCTTTTGCAACCAGCGCGATAAATAAACGCCAACCAAACACCGGATAGCGCCATTTATAGGGATATAATCCCAGACAGACAGAACCAAAACCTTACCAAGAAAAAATTTCAGTACGCAAGTGGAACAATCCAAGCCACCTGATGCTAATAACTTTGCAATTTATAACTTGTATGCCCTGACCGATTACTCCGCAGGGTGGTTTTGGCTTGATAAGGACTGTGCATGAAATAACTTAACTATTTATATCCCCTTACCCCACCCTCTCCCAGAGGGAGAGGGGGCAAGATGCCCAAGTTATTTCATACGCATTCCTAAGCGGTGCCCTGCCTATTAATAACTTAGTTGCTGGCAGCAAGTTTAATTCGGCACACATTCAAGGCAAATACCGTTTAAAATATAAGCTCGACACAAATGCAAGATATAATAACAAAAAATACTGCATAAATAATTTACCCAATCAGAACAGTCTATAATTTTAATTTTAACCCTATTAATAGAGAAGATAACTTTGAAGATATTAGTGACAGGCGCTGCAGGATTTATAGGTTCAGCCCTTAGCTTAAGATTACTGGAGAGGGGCGATGAGGTTGTTGGAATAGACAACCTTAACGATTACTATGATGTTAATTTAAAGCTGGCCAGATTAGAACGCTTACAAAGTTATGAGCGCTTTACATTTATAAAGCTTGAAATTGCCGACAGAAAAGCAGTAGAATATCTTTTTGTACAAGAGAAATTTCAAAAAGTCATGCATTTGGCAGCACAAGCAGGGGTACGGTATTCAATTACCCATCCTCATGCCTATATCGACTCAAACATAGTGGGCTTTATCAACATACTCGAAGGATGCCGACATAATGCAGTTGAGCATTTAGCGTATGCGTCATCCAGTTCGGTTTATGGCGCAAATACCAAAATGCCGTTTTCAGTCCATGACAATGTTGATCACCCGGTTTCATTGTATGCCGCCAGCAAAAAAGCCAATGAATTAATGGCCCATACATACAGCCACCTTTATCAACTGCCGACTACCGGCTTACGGTTTTTTACCGTTTATGGCCCTTGGGGTCGACCCGACATGTCACCTTTTTTGTTTGCCCGTAATATCCTTGAAGGCAAACCCATTGACGTGTTTAATTACGGTAATCATCGTCGTGACTTTACTTACATTGATGACATAGTTGAAGGTGTCATCCGGGTTGTTGATCAACCGGCCCAACCTAATCAAGACTGGTCAAGTAATAATCCTGATCCGGCAACCAGCCTGGCTCCTTACCGTATCTATAACATAGGCAACAATACCCCGGTACCTTTATTAACGTTTATTGAAACGCTGGAAAAATACTTGGGTAAAGAAGCCATCAAGAATTTGTTACCCATGCAGCCTGGGGATGTACCCGATACCTATGCCGATGTTTCAGAATTAGCGAATGATTTGGGCTATAAACCTGCCACGTTACTGGATGATGGCATTAAAAATTTTGTGGATTGGTATACAGATTTTTATAAGTTAGCTTAATAAATAATCCTGACTACAATCACGTGACAAGTCACTGATATTGGCATCTCTAAAGTAATCCCTAAACAATGAAAATAATGAATGTTATCAGCTCCCTGCATTTTGGAGGAGCAGAAACCCAAGTAATTAATCTATCAAAGGAATTAGCCAAACAAGGGCATCAAGTTCTACTGGTTTCGCTAACAAACGATGTACCAAGAATAGCAGAACTGGAAGGAAGCACTGTTGAGATCATTGTCGAAAACAAAAAGCGAAAACTGGATTTAACTGTCCTCAGTAACCTAAGGACACACATTAAAAAATGGCAGCCCGATATTATCCATGGCTATCTATATGATGCCGAGTTTTATTGCCGATTAGCGGCAATTGGATTATCTATCCCGGTTATTAATTCTGAACGAAACGATAACTATACATTTAATAAAAA
>CAIMDR010000095.1 GCA_903839795.1 uncultured Methylococcaceae bacterium
GCTCCAATGCCGTTAAGTTGAGCCGATCGCTGAGCGGAGTCGAAGCGATTTTGCTGGCTTCGGCTCCGCTCAGCCAACGGTTTATCTTGCCGAGGCGCTTAACTTAACAACACAATACCTATTCAGAGGAGACGCCAACCATTTTAAAATATTCGCTTTCAGCAACAATGTCGCGGTTATTCTCAACCCGATCCAGATAAACCTTACCCTCCAGATGATCAAATTCATGTTGAAAAACCCGTGCAACAAAGCCTTCCAGTTTGGCTTCTACTAAAGTGCCTTGTTCATTACTATAGGTAATGTGTATGTCTTTATACCGTGGTACTAAAGCCCGAATACCTGGAATGCTTAAACACCCCTCCCAGTCTTTTTCTGTGGTATCAGACAGCGCTTCATAAGCAGGATTAATCATTACCGTGGGTTCCATCAGTGGCGCGTTAGGGTAACGTGGGGAAGGGCGCGAGGCAATGATGATAACCTGCTTTGATTCGCTAATTTGAGGCGCAGCAATACCGACACCCTGCGTTGAAGCCAGAGTGTCTAGCAGGGTTTTAATCAGTTGCTGTATTTCAGTGCTCTGGCTATCGGTTATCGCAGCCGCTTTTAGGCGCAGCACTTTTGCACCTAATTGGGCAATCTCACTGATGCTATTGTAATTCATTTAAAATAACCGATTGAGCTTGGACGGGTTCTTCATTGGTCACGTTTAATAACTGAAGATAACGACCATCCGGTTGTAACAACCAGGCTTGCGTATTGTCTTTTAAATACAAATCAAGGTCATGCAGTATTCGGTTATAGAGTCGTTTACTTTCAATGGGGAAGCAAATTTCTACGCGCCGGAACATATTGCGATTCATTAAATCGGCGCTGGAGGCATAAACTTCTTGATTGCCGTCATTGGCAAACGCATAAATCCGCGCATGTTCCAAAAAGCGTCCGATAATGGCACGCACTTCTATATTTTCAGAGACACCCGGTATTCCAGGTCTTAGGCAGCAAATGCCCCGGACTATTAGTTTAACTTCAACGCCGGCCTGTGAGGCACGGTAAAGTGCACGTATGGATTTCTCTTCAACGATGGCATTGACTTGAATAATAATTTTTGCGGGTTTGCCGTTTTGGGCGTGCGTTATTTCCCGTTCTATTTTTTCAAGTATCCCGGTATGCAAGGTAAAGGGTGATTGTAGTAATTTATTTAATTTAGTCACCTTGCCCAAGCTGGTGAGTTGTGCGAAGACGCGTCTTACATCTTCACCCAATTCTTTATTACAAGAAAACAGGCCATAATCGGTGTACAGTTGGGCTGTTTTGGGATGATAGTTGCCGGTGCCCAAATGCACATAATTGCGTAATTCTTTGCCTTCGCGCCGTAAGATCAGGCACATTTTGGCGTGGGTTTTATAGCCCACAACGCCATACACAACGTGGACAGCCGCTTCTTGTAATTTGGAGGCTAAATCAATATTGGCTTTTTCATCAAATCGCGCCCTTAATTCAATAACAACCGTCACTTCCTTGCCAGCGCGTGCGGCTCTGATTAACGCGGCAACGATGGGCGAATCTGCACCGGTACGATAGAGTGTCTGTTTAATAGCCAATACTTCGGGTGATGCGGCCGCTTGACGTAAAAATTCAACGACCGGCGAAAACGATTCAAACGGGTGATGCAATAAAATATCGTGACGTTTAATGGACGCAAAAATATCTTTGTTTCGCCCTAGTTGCGCCGGAACTTTGGGTTTAAAAGGGGTAAATTTGAGGTCAGGTCGATCAACGAGGTTGTTGATTTCCTGAATCCGGTTCAGATTAACCGGCCCATCGACTAAAAATAACCGATCCCTGCTGAGTTCAAAACGCTCCAGTAAAAAACTCACGGTGTCATCAGGGCACGCGGCATCTATTTCCAGACGCACTTCATCACCATAATTACGCATCGCCAGTTCGCCTTGAACGGCCAGCAATAAATCGTCGATGGCATCATCATCGACAAAAAAATCACTGTTTCGGGTAACCCTAAATTGATAGCAGCCTTTAACCGTCATACCGTGAAACAATTCACTGACAAACGCATGAATAATGGATGACAAAAATACAAAATCTGCCGGGCCGCTTTGGGTTTCATCAGCGGGTAATTGAACCACGCGTGGCAAGGCTCTGGGTGCTTGCAAAATAGCCCGCCCGCTATTTCGGCCAAAGGCATCCTTTCCGGTTAGGGAAATAATAAAATTTAAACTTTTGTTGAGAATACGCGGAAAAGGGTGGGCGGAATCAAGGCCTACCGGCGTTAAAATGGGTAATAACTCATCATTAAAATAATCAGACAGCCATTTATGTTGCGCTTCGGTCCAATCATTACGGCGCACAAAGCGAATATTTTCATCATTAAGCTTGGGAATCAAAATTTCATTAAGCACCTGATATTGTTCATCGACCAGCTTATGGGCATGAATAGAAATTTGCTCCAACTGTTCTTTGGGCGTTAAGCCATCAGGGCCAATGGCTTTAGGGTCAATAGCGACCATTTCCAGCACGCTGGCAACGCGAACCTCAAAAAACTCATCCAGATTTGAGCAGGATATACACAGGTAGTTGAGCCTTTCGAGCAAGGGGACCGCTTCATTTTTTGCTTGTGCCAAAACCCGTTTGTTAAATTCCAGCAAGCTCAGGTCACGATTGATGTAAAGCTCTGGTTTTTCAAGGTTTATTGCTTCAACGGTTTCGGTTATGTCCATTTCTTTCCTTAAACTATCGGGTATAACGCCGGTGATAAAAACATGTCGGTCACTGATTTTTTGGCTATGCAAGTTTACACTTAAATCTGCCAGCGCCAACTGTGCATTAATTTCTTTTAGGCTAAAAGCGGCCAATAAAGAATGATAAAAATCCCGTTGCAGAATCTCGGGTTCAGTGGCGGCATAATTATCAACCATCATTTGTGCAGATTTAACATTGGCTGGGCGCAATAAATCCATAATGATGATGCGCGTACCCGGCCGGGAATATTTTTTTATGGTCTGCCAAAGTACCTGCGGATCGGGCAAATGGTGTAAAAGACTATTACTAAAGATTATCTCATAGCCAGGTTGCGGCAATATGACGTCAGGCAAAAGACCTTTTATAAAGCTTATCCGGTCTGCCAAGTCAGGCGGTAGAGCAGATTTTGCATAAGCCAACATAGACTCCGAGCCATCAAGCGCATGGACTTTGCTTAAAGGAAATGCGTTGGCAAAGCGGGAACTGATATCGCCGGGGCCACAGCCTAAATCCAGTGCGGTGCCGCTAAATTCAGGATTATCAATAAAGGTTTTTAGCTGCTGTATAAAGTCATTATGCGGCACTTCAAAATCGGCCTCGGCGTAAGCTTTTACCTGGCTTTCATCTTCCATTAATTCAGCTTCCAACAAGCGTTTCATGCTGTAAATCCTCTTTTTCCTTGTAAGCCACCGGTATGGACAGCGATAAGTCGCAGGCCGGGTTTAAACGTGTGTTTTGTTATCAAATCGTAAAGTGCGTACATCATTTTTCCGGTATAAACAGGTTCAAGAGGGATGTTGGTTTTGTATTCAAAATCGGTAATAAAGGCCATCAGTTCAGGTGTCGTTGTGGCAAAACCACCAAAATGATAGTCCAGGTTAATCTGCCAGTTGGTGTTGGGTCGCGGTAATAAGGCTTCAACATCAGCCTTTAAAAAGCCGGCATTTTTTAAGGCCGCAAAACCCGACACAAACACCGACTTTGGAACAGCATCAATAATACCCGCTAACGTTGCTCCGGTTCCACAGGGTACACAGAGAATGTCATAAGAGATAGCTATTTCGTTAACCAGTTCTGCGACACCTTTTAAAGCCAATATTTGTGCCCCGCCTTCCGGCAGCCAGTATTGACCCGATTTTAAGTCGGGTAAATCATGACAGCCTTTATAGTGTCGCAGGTCTCTATAAGTAGAACGGGAGATAAAGGTGAGCTCCATACCCCAGTTTTGTAAATCCAGTAAAGTGGGCGTTAACGTTGCCGGTTGTTCGCCGCGAATAAACCCCTGCGTTTTCAAGCCTAAAAGTTTACCTGTATAAGCCAGTGCATGTAAATGATTTGAATAAGCACCGCCCATACTAATAAGCGTGTCAGCACCTAAAGACAGTGCTTGCTCAAGGCTGTATTTAAGTTTTCGCCATTTATTCCCGGAAATAACGGAATGTAGTAAATCATCACGTTTCATCCATAATTCAAGTTGATATTCATCCAGCAGCGGGTCATTAATTTTTGTTAGAATCGATGGCTTAAAAGTTTTTTCCAGTTTATCAAGTTCAGGGTGCATTTATGTGTGGACGTTTTAACTTAATCGCAACAAAGATGCAGATTATGGAGCATTTTTGCTTGCAGCGCTTGGCTGATTATCAGCCGGACTATAATATTCCACCCGGACAAAAAATAATCACCGTCGTAAGACTGGAAGATGGCAGCAATAAAGCCGTTAACTTGCACTGGGGATTGATCCCTTCCTGGAGCAAAGACCGTAAAATAGCCAGTCATTTGATCAATGCCAGAGCGGAAACGTTAACCGAAAAACCGTCCTTTAGAAAGGCTTATCAACAGCGACGTTGCCTGATTCCGGCGACCGGATTTTTTGAATGGCAAAGCACGGAAACCGGCAAACACCCCTACCATATTCGTCAATCGGCATCTGCCTTGTTTGCTTTTGCAGGACTGTGGGAGTATTGGGAACACCAGCAAGAAACCGTTTATTCCTGCACCATTATAACCACTGCCGCCAACGCTAAAATAGCGCCCATCCATGACCGAATGCCGGTTATTATCACCCCTGATTTTTATGATCGCTGGCTGGATAAAACAAACACAGCTGTCGAGATGGCTGATTTTTTAGCCGCCGATGGTTATAAGGCCATGCAGCTAACCCCGATCAGCACCCGAGTTAATAACCCGCATAATAATGATGAAGAGTGTTTGGCTGAGGTTAGTCGGTAAGGACGGATTATTAAAAAGCAGTTGGTTTACGAAAAAACACGAAAAGCAGATAGGATGTCGATTAAATCCCTTCTACGACAGAGTGGGTAAAAAAGGATTTCCTGTTAAATTCCCGGACAAATTAAAAATAGATTGATGTTACCATCAAAAAGTAGTCATACCATTAGCATTTTTCCGGGTTTAACTTATGTCAACCATTGAAAAAATAAGCATTGCCCTAACTCCCGATTTAGCTGCTTTAGTAAGAAATGCGGTAACTGACGGCTATTATGCATCAACGAGTGAAGTTATTCGTGACGCTTTGCGTGATTGGAAAATTAAGCAAAGTCTGAATGAACGAAGCACAACCGAATTAAGAGCATTATGGCAAGACGGTATTAATAGTGGAGCCGCAGGCGCTCTTAATTAGGGAAGAAATTAAACAACAAGCCAGGAAGCAATACGAAGAATCGCATAAAAACGCCGACATATAAAAATGGTCATTCATTCACAGAAGGCCAGATTAGATTTATTGGAAATCTGGGGTTATATTGCTGAAGACAGTCCCAATGTCGCTGATAAATTACTCGATCTTATCGATGAAAATGTAACTTATTAAATGAAAATAAAGGGTTAGGGCAGGCGCGTCCGCGCGTCCTGATATTTCCGAGAATATGAGGTATTTCCCTGTAAAAAACTACCTGATTTTATATCAAGAACAACCCTTTGGTGTTGAAATAGTCTGAGTTGTTCATGGCGCTCGGGACATAGGCGCTATTTTTAATTCATGATTTCCAGACTTTTAAATCCTCTATGCGAGACGGGTTACAATCCCGTTTTTAAGGTTTGGTATTTTCTGTAGCATCTGAAATGTGCCGATCGGGATTGCAAGCCTCGACCGGCCTCTGGAGACGCTTTAAATCACTTTTATTGGCTACTTGGCTGCTTGTGGTCCAGGTGCTTTGCCCATAAAGGCTTTCAAAATAGCTAAATCTTTAAAGTTCACCTTGCCATCGCCGTCCAAGTCGGAATCGGGGTTAGGGATTTTCTTTAAGAATTGGGCTTTCATCAAGTTAAGGTCGGAGTTATTGACTACAAAGTCGTTATTCATATCTGGATCACAGAAATTGCCGAAGCCGTCACTATCGGTGTCGCGCTGATCTGCATTTGGCTTCAACAGGCAATTGTCGATAAGGTCGTCCTTGCTGTCACTGTCAGCATCAAAGACATTCATAGCGACCATTTGAGCGCCAATATATTTGCCAATATCAGTGGCATCGGGTGGGTTCTCACTTACTGGCAGCACCTCGTTATTTTCTGGATCAAATTCGCCTACATATTCGTAAAACTCGTAACGGCGGGTAACTGATTCATTACCATGTGCCATAGGCTGTCCAGCAAGATTGCCTTCCAGTTTGTCTCTTCCACCAGCCAGTTTCTTGGGATCAATAGTTTTTTGCAATAATTGCCATTCTACTTCAACCTCGGCAGGCTCGTTGGGCACTTTCGCATTGTCAGTGACCAAGTCTTTTAGATCACGAGGATTAGGTGATTCGGTAGTGAACACCTTTACCCACATGGCTTCACCATATTGATAATTGGCTGGCTCTGGTGCTTCGGGCACTTCGATTTCCACTTGTACCACCGGCTGAGGAGGTACTGCTATTGGCACAATAGGCATTGCACCTATAACAGGTGCGGGCGGCTGTGGAATTTGTGCTGGCTGAGCATTTACCACGAAAACGGGTGCAGGAATACTGACCGTGTCAGGCAGGCCTGTGGCAGGATCAAGTTGGTAAGTCAAATTACCCGGCGTGACAGGATCGGCTACTAACCAGCGGTAAATTGTTTTGGTTGGATTGCCAATAATGCCCAATCCGTAATGTTCACAGCCACTGGTGTTCTGGGCATTCGGCATTGATGTGCATTGGTGGCCGGCAGTGGTCATGGTTGGAATGGGGGCAACCGGTGTCGCATTAAGGAATGTATGGGTAACCGGATTGTACTTGCTTTCATAACGTATCTTAACGACAGGCTTGCCGTTTGCATCTGTGGAATCCACAAAGCGCGGAGTACCATAACTTTGATAATCAAAGGTGTAAGTAATCTCTTTGCTGGTCAACCCATCCAGTTCTATTTCAAAACCGTTACAAGGCTCGGTACTATTGTTGACTACATCAAAATTACTCAACGAGCCAAAATAAGTCACGGCATGGGCAGGGATTGCAGTCAGACAAAAAAACGGCAGTGCCAAGCACGAAGCTGTACTTAATCGGCTGATCAGGCTTGGTCGAAAAATGCTGTATTTAGATTTCATAAGTGTCTCTAGTGGTCAAATAAACTAAAAAATAAGAACTATCCAGTATTTTTTGATGCTACGCTTGTTTAGCTTTCGATTTATAAGCCATTCCAATTAAACCACTCAGCATAAGCCAGGCAGCGGCAGGTAAAGGTACTGCAGATGGCGTGACGGTCAAGTTAGCAGTGGTGTAAGCGGGGGATTGAGGCGTTCCAGAGATTGAGAAAAATCCTCCGGCATCAATGCTGTCTATCAGTGATAAAGTGTAATTTCCGTCTACCAGAGTATCGAACACTAAGGTGCCAAGTAATGCAGGGCCTTCTAATCCATTGTTAACATCTCCGAAAGTAATCCCGTCAAGACTCTTACCATTCGTGTTAACAAAGGGCTCATTGATTAAGAAAGTATCGCCCAATATTTCCGGTGTGTATGAATTAAAGCTGAGTTGGTTACCGTTAATAAAGTTATCAAAGATTACGTCAACGCCACCCCCCAGCGTAGAGTCTCCGGTGAAGTCCATCCATAGCTCAAAGGTCGCCTGCGAACCAGCAGTGACCGTTGAGTTAATGGCAGTTAAAGAGAGAGAGTTCGCAGCTTGCGAGCCTCCGATTGAGCTTATGTATACAATAAGACCAAATATCACGCGAACAAGAGCCAGTCGATTATTTTTCATTAAATATCCTGTATGGTTTTTTACTAAAGTTAAAATATTCAGTGTTTTTTTATATAGTTTTTAAATGTCGGACACAGATGAAGGCTATTAAAAAATTACTTCTATAAACAGTTAATATTAATAAACCTTTTTAAAAAAATGGTTAATGTGCTTGGTTGTTATACGGGGCAAAGCTTAATTGAACCTTAAAATAGCCAGATTAGGTACTTGTTTTTTTATAAGTTAGGGATTTGTAAAAAACATTAAATCGAGAAAATGTGCACGACGGAATGGCAAAAAAGAAAAAAGCGCATTAATCTGACAGTAGTTTAAAAAATTTGCTTAAATGAAAAGAGGGGTTAGGTTAGACTAAAGAAACTCTTCTAAAAATAGATCGGCTCAACGGAGGCGACATGAATCAACTACTTGCAAAAA
>CAIMDR010000096.1 GCA_903839795.1 uncultured Methylococcaceae bacterium
CAATGGATGGTAATCATTCAGTCCCCCTCTTTAACAAAGAGGGGTTAGGGGAGATTTTATTAGATAAATCCCCCTCAATCCCCCTTTTTCAAAGGGGGAGGTGTATACTTACGATTTATCGGCATTATCTGCACTGCAAAGTCTGCAAGGTGTGGTTTGGGTTGATCAGGTCGACCAATTATCTTCATTGTTTGCACGTTATCGGGTCAATGTCAGTTTGCTGTTAATAGCGGCTTACCTGTTGGTTTTTACTGGCTTGGGATTAAAGTTCGGTTGGCGCAATGCGCTGAAGATAACCTCAATTCCTGTCGTTGCGGCACTGGTTTCATTAGCCATGATGGGCTGGTTTGATCAGTTATTTAGTTTGTTCAATTTATTTGCGCTGTTACTGGTGCTGGGAATTGGTGTTGATGATGCCATTTTCTTTTTTATGGCTGATAGTTCAGCTGCATCGTCGAATGAGACCGTCCACGACCGGCGTGCCAGTACGTCATTGGCAGTTACGCTGTCCGCATTAACGACATTACTGGCTTTGGGCCTGTTGGCGGTCAGTTCTACCGAGATTGTTCATGCCTTTGGTTTTACCGTGGCGACAGGTATTTTAACGGCACTGGTATTGTCGCCCTTGGTTGGGCACCGAGTCCGTGATTCGGAGGACATAAAGCAACCATAATCACTACAACAAATATCAGGCTGCGTGCCTTTGCAGTCACCACCAGATCAATCCGCTTTATCAATGACAAGCTGTCTTACCCGATTAGAAACAAACTAAATGACCTTTAATTTAACCCGCAATATTTTTATCATCGCCATCAGTATAATTGGCTTCTTAATCCTGTTTTTCGGAATCAGTTTAGGGTGGCTGGTATTGCCAAGTGCAGTTTTTCTGGGCTTAATCATCTACGGTTCGGCCACTATCCAAGCCAACTTTTACGGTTCGGTTTATTGTTATGGGGAGTCGATAGAAAAAGAAATTGCCCTGTCGTTTGATGATGGTCCAAACCGGGAATTTACCCCGCAGGTACTGTCAACCTTGGCGCAGTATAATGCACCGGCGACTTTTTTTGTCATCGGAAAAAACATTCAGGGCAATGAAAGCATTTTGAAACAAATAGATGCAGCCGGACACAGTATTGGCAATCACAGCTACACGCATTCTTTTTTTGTTGATTTTAAAAGCGTACAAGGCTTTAAGGATGAGCTTATCCATACCGCAGAAAGTGTTTTCAACGTTACCGGTAAACGCTTGAAATTATTTCGGCCCCCTTACGGAGTTACGACACCTCATCTTGTTAAAGCCGCAAATGATTTGAATTACAGCATCGTCGGTTGGTCTATTCGCTCGTTTGACACAACCACGGCTACTGCACAAATCATAAACCGGCGCATACAAAAACAAATAAAACCGGGCGCCATCATTCTGCTTCATGATACATCTGATAAAACCCTTCAGGTGTTAAAGCAGACGCTTGATTTTGCGAAAAAAAATGACTATAAAATTGTTGGTATCGAGCAACTTTTGAAAATTAAAGCCTATGAATAACCGAGCACCGAATTGAAAATGAAGCACTCGTCACAGGCTTGGATCACTAAATACTTCTCAAGTAAATTGACTGTTTTTAATCTTCATCACTACCATTAAACCATTTGAGTTTGTCATGTAAAGTCACTACCGTGCCAATAATAATCAAGGTTGGCGGTTTAATGTCCAAACTGGCGACGGTCGTTGGAAAGGTTTCCAAGGTGCCGGTAATGACGCGCTGATTAACGGTAGTCCCTTGTTGAATCAGGGCAATCGGTAAGTCTTTTGGGCTGCCGTGCTCAATTAAAGACTGGCATATTTTTTCGAGCCCGACCAAGCCCATGTAGATAACAATAGTTTGATTGGGTGCGGCTAGTTGTGTCCAGTTTAAATTAATAGAATTATCTTTAAGATGTCCGGTGACAAAGGTGCAAGACTGGGCGTGATCCCGATGCGTTAAAGGAATGCCTGCATAACTTGCGCAACCTGACGCGGCGGTAATGCCGGGTACTACCTGAAAATTGATACCCTGTTGCATTAAGGTTTCAATTTCTTCACCACCGCGACCAAAAATAAAAGGATCGCCGCCTTTTAAACGCACCACCCGTTTGCCTGCCTTCGCCAAGTCTGCAAGTAGGGTATTGATGCATTCTTGGGGCAGCGTATGTTTGTGGCGTTCTTTGCCCACGTAAATTTTTTCTGAATCCCGACGCGCCATGTCGATAATCTCTGGTGAAACCAGGTGGTCATAGACGATAACATCGGCCTGCTGCATTAACCGTAAGGCGCGAAACGTTAATAAGTCAGGCGCACCAGGGCCTGCGCCTATCAGATAAACTTCACCTTGGGTAATCGTATTTTTTTGTTCGGTCAATGTTTGTTGTAGTTTTTTTTCGGCGTCTTTTTCATGACCTGAAAAAACCAATTCAGCAACCGAACCCTGAAAGATATTTTCCCAGAAAATACGGCGTTGCGCGGGTTCTTTAATGTGTTTTTTAACGTCGTCCCTATAACTTTCCGCAAGGTGTGCCAGTTGTCCGTAAGCGGGTGGAATGATGGTTTCAATCTTGGCTCTGAGCAGTCGTGCTAAAACCGGCGCAGCGCCGCCGGAAGACACGGCGGCAACGATGGGCGAACGATCAATAATAGCCGGAAAAATAAAACTGCATAACGCGGGACTATCAACCACATTAACCAGAATATTTTGTTCTTCAGCCGCTTTGGCAACTGCAAAATTGGTTTCTTTATTGTCTGTTGCTGATATGACCAGTCTAAAGCCACGCACATCAGCCGGGTCAAAGGATTTTTGTAGTATCGTTAACCGGCAAGAGGCTTCCAGGCTGGCTACATGGTGACTTATTTGGTTGGCGATGACTGTTATTTTTGCACCGGCACGCGCTAACAAGTCAATTTTGCGGGCGGCTATTTCACCGGCTCCGATGACCAGGCAATCTTGGTCTGTAAGTTTTACAAAAACGGGAAAATAATCCATTTCGTTATGATGATTCATAGATTCATTAGGGAATGGTATTATAAGCAGTCTACAGTTTTGTGAGTAACTAAAATACAATGATTGAATTTAGTCAGGAAGTTGATGCCAGTGGTTTACTGTGTCCTTTACCTTTATTGCGTTTAAAAAAAACGTTGATGATAATGGCGAGTGGTGATGTGGTAAAAATTATTGCAACCGATCCTGCCGCACATTTGGATTTTGGTGTTTTTACCAACCAAGCGGGCCACCAAATCATTGAATTGATAAAACAGGATAATCAGCAAATTTTTTATATCAAAAAGAGGTGATCAAGTTATAAGGCGAAAGGTAAAAGGCGAAAAGCGAAAAAAAACCGACACAATAAATAATGCCTCCCTTAGCCTTTAGCCTTTCACCTTGACCCTTAAACCATAACCCCTTAAAAAACATGTCCACAAACGATAACCCGCTTTCCGCAAATTTTATTCGCCAGATTATTACTAATGATCTTAAAGAAAACAAAAACGAGGGTAAGGTCGCAACTCGATTTCCGCCCGAACCTAATGGTTATCTGCATATTGGCCATGCAAAATCGATTTGTTTAAATTTTGGTATTGCCGCTGAATTTAACGGTACTTGTAATCTGCGTTTTGACGATACCAATCCTGAAAAAGAAAACATCGAATACATGCAGTCTATTGAACGAGATGTGCAATGGCTGGGTTTTGAATGGGTCGGCTTGCATAATGCCTCAGATTATTTTGAACAGCTTTATGACTATGCCGAGCAATTAATTGAGCAAGGTCAAGCTTACGTTGACAGTTTATCGGCTGAACAAATTCGGCTTTATCGCGGTACTTTAACCGAACCCGGTAAAGAAAGTCCTGATCGCAGTCGCTCCATTGCCGACAATCTGGATTTATTTCAACGGATGCGTGCCGGTGAATTTGCCGATGGCCAGTATGTATTACGTGCCAAAATTGATATGGCATCACCCAATATCAACATGCGTGATCCTGCGATTTACCGGATTCGTCGCGTTCATCATCACCGTACCGGCGATACCTGGTGTATTTATCCCATGTACGATTATACGCACTGTATTTCTGATGCCATTGAAGGGATTACTCATTCTTTGTGTACGCTGGAATTTGAAGATCATCGCCCGCTTTATGATTGGGTGCTTGAGCAATTACAAACCCCCAGTCATCCCCAACAAATAGAATTTGCCAGACTGCAACTGGAATACACCATTGTCAGCAAGCGTAAATTGAATCAGTTGGTGACAGAAAAGCATGTGCATGGCTGGGATGATCCGCGTATGCCGACTATTGCCGGACTCCGTCGCGCCGGTTTTACCCCTAAATCGATACGGGATTTTTGCGAACGCATCGGTGTTACCAAACAAAACTCATGGATAGAAATGGGCGTGTTGGAATATTGTATTCGTGAAGATTTAAACGAAAATGCACCCAGAGCTATGGCGGTTTTACAACCGTTACGCGTGGTGATAGACAATTATCCCGAAGACCAAACGGAACAACTGGAAATAAGCAATCACCCGCAAAAAGTTGAACTGGGTAAACGTAACGTGCCTTTTTCTAAAGTGATTTTGATTGAACAGGATGATTTTGCCGAAGTTCCGCCACCAAAATTCAAGCGCTTGATTGACGGTGGTGAAGTGCGTTTGCGTGGCTCTTACGTTATAAAATGTAACGAAGTGATCAAAAATGCTGAAGGGATTGTGACTGAATTGCGTTGTACTTATGATCCTGACACGCTGGGTAAAAATCCGGAAGGACGTAAAGTAAAAGGCGTTATTCATTGGGTTTCCGAGCAACATTCACATCCGGCAGAAATTCGCTTGTATGACCGCTTGTTTACCGTGCCTAACCCG
>CAIMDR010000097.1 GCA_903839795.1 uncultured Methylococcaceae bacterium
ACTCGCCGCGTAAATATAAAAGGCCATGCTCTGCACCGATAATCGCGGCACATAAGGTCATGCCTTCAAATACCTGATGCGCATAAGTATTTAATAAAACACGGTCTTTAAAAGTAACCGGTTCTCCTTCATCGGCATTACAAACCACATAGCGTTGCTGCTGTTTTTGCGTAGCGATATCACAAAAGGCGTCCTCTTCAGGCCCTTCATAACACAAATGCCATTTCCAGGCAGTGTTATAGCCCGCTCCTCCGCGTCCACGCAACTCGGCAAAACTAATTTCAGCTAACGTTTCCTGTGCGCCACGATTAAACAGGGCGGTCAGCGCAGCCCCCGGTCTGATAGGATTAGCCAGTAATAAATCCGGCATCTGGATATTATCCTCAACCAAAAACAACTCGGGCGGCCATTCTTCCAGTGGTTTTTGTTGATTAATTAAAGCGGTGATTTGGTCAATTCGTGCATGATCAAGTCGGCTTAACGCATAGCCGTTAACCAAGCCCGCAGGGCCTTGATCACAAAGCCCGGTGCAGGACGTGTTATCCAAACTAACCAGACCGTCTTGCCTAACCTCACCAACGGCGACATTTAGTTTTTTCGACAAATAATCGAGCAGATTTTTCTTGCCCAGCATGTGATCGGTAATGGAATCACTGATCAAAATTTCGTATTGTCCGCGCGGTGACAAATGAAAAAAGCTGTAA
Source organism: uncultured Methylococcaceae bacterium (assembly GCA_903839795.1). Classification (GTDB taxonomy): domain Bacteria; phylum Pseudomonadota; class Gammaproteobacteria; order Methylococcales; family Methylomonadaceae; genus Methylobacter_C. The sequence continues at coordinate 705 of CAIMDR010000097.1, forward strand.
AATTCAACGACACTGATAATCTGGGTACGGGGGATTTTTAACAGCTCCGCCAACTGTTCTATCGCGACTTCGGGAATATAATGGTAGCGTGTTTGAATCGCCCTTAGAATAGACAACAAACGGGTTGCCTGATAGCGATTTGTTTCTGCGAGATCTTGAATAAATGAGTGCATTTAATTTCCTTAGCCTGATCTTTATGAATACGTGCTAGAGTGATTATAGTGGATTGTATTACAACTCACCAACAACAATAATAAAATAAGGTTATCCACTTGAGTCAGGACAACAATGCTGACTCTAAATTCGGCAGATTTATAAAATCTGCCAGTTCTGTCCCGTGTTAAGTTGATAGCCCATAATTTCAATAACAAAAGGAAAGGTTAATTAACTTATCAAAAAAAAACATGAGCTTGCGTTACCAAATCAATCTACGAATTTTTATGTCTTCCTTGTGTATTTTGTTGCTGGGTGGATCGATAGCTATCTGGCAGGCACGCAATGCCGTAGACAAGGAAGTTGATTCATCCATTAATTTGGCCGTGCAGTTGATAAAGTTTGGTTTTTCACAAGCCTCACCCACGCCGTTTAACGAAACCGATTGGTTGCCACAGCTTAATGCACTCAACCAAACCCGACATTTAAGCATTCAACTGAAACAGCCCTCAGGTGAAACAATTAATGTGGTACGTAAAAATCCACAACCCAATCTTCAAGAAAAGCCGCCGCAGTGGTTTGTAACGCTGGTGGAAGGTCAGCATCGTAAAGCGGAACATCCCATTACAACTTTTGAAGGCAAACAACTGACGCTGATTATTCAGGCCAATCCGTTGGATGAAATAACAGAAGTCTGGCAGGAAAGCCTCGGTTTTTTTAGCTCGCTTTTTCTGGTGACCTTGTTGACTTTTTTAGCGGTTAATGTGGCTTTTAACAAGGCACTTAAATCGATTGCCGTTATTGTTAAAGCACTAAAAGTGATTGAGACGGGGCAATACCAGCAAAAGTTGCCGGATTTTTCCATTCAGGAAGTTGACAGCATTGCCAAAGCCATTAATCACATGGCTGCTGAATTGAATGCCAGCCAACTGGAAAATCGTGCTTTAACCCAGCACTCACTGGAAATACAGGAAGACGAGCGGCAGCGACTTGCTCAGGATTTACATGACGAATTGGGTCAGTCATTGACCGCCATTAAAGTAATGGCGGTGACGGCTGAGCGCTCCCAAGCCGTGGCAACCGAAACGCGTGCCAATATTAAACAAAGCACCGATGCTATTATCAGTGTTTGTGATCACTTGATGACCGTGGTGCGCTCCATGATGCACCAGTTACATCCTTTGGTATTAACGGAACTGGGACTAAAAGCGACGCTGGAAGATTTGTTAAATCATTGGGCGATAAGAAATCCGGCGTTAAAAATAATCCTGGTGTGTCCTGATGAAATGGACACGCTGGAGCAAAAAATCAGCATTCAGATCTTTAGAATTATCCAAGAATGTTTAACCAATACAGTGCGTCATGCCCAAGCAAAGCAGGTCATTATCAAGCTGGAAATGGTATGCACAGAAACAACACAAAGAGTGCTTTGCTTGCAGGTAACGGACGATGGCCAGGGTTGCGCGGCTGACCGGATTAAAACGGGTTTTGGCTTATTGGGTATGCGAGAAAGAATCAACAGTTTGGGTGGTCAAATGACCATTAAAACCCAACCGCAACAAGGTATGCGTATTAGTGTGAGTATTCCCTTAAAATGAAAAAAAGAATAAAAGTAATGTTGGTGGATGACCATGCCGTCGTGCGTGCAGGTTTTCGGATGTTATTATCCACCGATGATAGTATTGAGGTCATAGCCGAAGCAGAGCGGGGCGAGGCGGCGTGTCAATTGTATCTGGACAAACAACCGGATGTGATGGTGTTGGATTTATCTATGCCCGGTATCGGTGGTCTGGAAACACTCAGACGTATTTGCAATCGTGACCCTCAGGCCAAGGTATTGGTTTTTAGTGTGCATGATGAAAGAGTTTATGTCGACCGCGCCATGAAGGCCGGTGCAAAAGGTTATATTACCAAACACGCGCATCCTGAAATTTTGTTGGAGGCGATAAAAAAAATAGCCGAAGGCGAGGTTTATATAGAACAAGGCTTAATCAGACAGGACGATGCATTTTTAAATAAGTATCCGGACGCAAATTCGACTGATTATAAAGCCGTTATTGAGTCATTATCCGCCAGAGAGTTTGACGTATTTTTGTTGCTGGCAAAAGGCTTAACCGCTCATAAAATCGCCGACGAGCTTTGTTTGGGGTACAAAACCGTCGCTAATTATGGCACGCAAATCAGAAGCAAACTGAGCGTGTCCTCCGTGGCAGAATTGGCTCATATTGCACTGGTGCTGGGGGTGATGAAAAATTAGTTTGGCCGTTCGAGTTTGTATACTTTGAGCAGTCGCAAATACTAAAAATTAATGTAGCGACTTCGTGGGAGCGACGCCTACGTCGCGATTTGAAATGTTAGTCGCGA
>CAIMDR010000098.1 GCA_903839795.1 uncultured Methylococcaceae bacterium
CCCGCAACTTGTCGCGGCTGTATCCCGCAGCCAAGGTTTTTAGTCAGGATGCCAGTGGCTTGCTATCGGTACGTTGGTCCAAAAAAACCAGTGACGGCATCATCTGGTTTCGTCCTGAACAACCGCAGGAAGTGCATTGGGCCGGTAATCCTAATAAGCCGGTTGAGGTCAGTCACGAAGGCAATGAAGTTCGATTGACACCGCGAGGCTCGTTTGCGTTGTGGAAAGAAACCAGTCAAGGGCAGTCCCGTTGCTGGCTGGACTGTGAGCTGGACTATGCAAAGGACTTAAGCCAAGCGGTATTTACGGCCATTGTTGAACGGGCTACCGTATTCGCACATCAAAACACCGAGCTTGAACGCAGTAATACGGAATTAAATGCCTTTGCCTATGCGGCTTCGCATGATTTAAAAGAACCGTTACGCGGCATCCACAATTTTGCCGAATTACTTAAGATAGAATACGAAAAAGTCCTTCCAGAACGGGGAATGCAACGAATAGAGACCATTCTTGGGCTGGTAAAACGGATGGATAATTTGTTGGAATCGTTACTGAGATATTCACGTATCGGTTTGACTGATCTTGATTTACAAAATAATGCGCTGGGGTCGATAGTGGCGCAAACCCTTGAAGTTTTCAAGCTGGCCTATCCTGAAGCCGGTGTTACTTTTACGGTTCAGCCTGACCTGCCGGTGCTGGAATGTGACCGGATGCGCGTGGATATTATTTTTAGCAATCTGATTTTAAATGCGTGTAAATACAACGATAGCACTGAAAAAATAGTTGATATTGGTTGTGATGTCAGTGTTGAACCGCCGGTTTTTTTCGTGCGGGATAACGGTATTGGTATTCATCCTGATTTTCATGATTTTGTTTTTCAGTTGTTTCGTCGTTTGAACAATCGTACAGAATTTGTTGCCGGCAACGGCACCGGCTTAACGATTACCCAGAAAGCGGTCAAACGTCATGGCGGACGCATCTGGTTGGACTCGTCGCCGGGTTTGGGGTCAACGTTTTATTTTACGCTGACGCCTGAACAGACTGTAAAAAAGGAGGGTTTATAATGGCAAATCGTCCTTTATTAGTGGTGGAAGATTCTGACGAAGATTTTGAAATAACCTGCTGGGCTTTGAATAAAATCGATTTTAACCGAACCATTATTCGCGCCAAAGATGCCGATGAAGCCTTGCTTTATTTGTTTCCGGCACAAAAAAAAGACGGCTTGCCAGGCTTGATGTTACTTGACCTTAACCTGTCAGGCATGAGTGGCAAGCAATTATTGCAGAGGCTACGGTGCAGCGAGTCGCCACCGCCCGTTCCGGTGGTCATCTTGTCGACGTCCGATAATCCGGGTGATGTCAACGATTGTTACAGTCTGGGGGCAGCAGGTTACCTTGTCAAACCGCTGAGTCTGGAACTTTATGTGGAAAAATTACGTGATCTTACTCATTACTGGTTTAATGTGGTTACCATGCCGGTACAAAACTACCGAGTCCCCTCATGATGACTGAACTGTTGGCTGCCTTGAAACCAAGCACCGGGTTTTATCAGCAAAAACTTGACGCAGAATTGAATAACCCAGACTCTGCAATACGTCTGTTAATTGTTGATGATAATCCTGATGATCGGGAGTTGTTGCGGCGCATGCTGACCAAATCCAAACACCGGTTTCAGCTTATTGAAGCTGAAACCGGTGCCGCCGCTTTAAAAATCTGCCTTGAAAACCCGCCGGATTGTGTGCTGCTGGATTATCACCTGCCAGACTTTGAGGCACCTGATTTTCTGGACGAACTGGGGGGCGATGACTTGCTCTGGTGTCCGGTAGTAGTTATCACCGGGCTTACCGATGGCTTGAGTGGCGCTGACCTGATAAGACAGGGCGCCCAGGATTTTATCGGAAAAAATTGGATAAACCAGGAAAGCTTGGAACGCGCCATCGAAAATGCCATCGAACGCTACAAAATGCTGTGTAAATTGCGGGACAAAAAACACTTATTGTCAGCAACGCAACGCAATGCGCATATTGGCAGTTGGGTTTGGCACTCTGACGAGAAAATCGTCGGGTCTGATGAGACTTACCGACTCTGGGGCGTATCACCGGCCACGTGTCCGCCGACTTCCCAGGCTTGGGAGAGTCTGGTTTACGCAGACGCTTGGCCTAAATTTCAAGCCGGCTGTAC
>CAIMDR010000099.1 GCA_903839795.1 uncultured Methylococcaceae bacterium
CAGGCTGCTGCCGCGCATGAAAAATCAATCTGCGTTAAATTGACAGCAGGGTGGTATCAGGTAAAGATTCAGGAAGCGTTAATGTTAAGCCATTAACATGAGCTGCGCAGTTAAAGCCGTTGATTTACCCGAACTTAACGGCCTGCCAATAACTTTCACTCATTCGGTGAAATTTTTAGAATAAAATAACGCATTCCATTTTCCAGAGAAAAAACCTATGAATAAATATTCGGTTATTACCGTTTTCAGCCTGCTCATGCTGTTTGCAAAAAGTGGCGCAGCCGATCAAATGACGCTTCCTGTGCAACTGGATTATAGTCTGATAAAAAAAGCGTTAGTAACCCAACTTTATAAGGGTGCAGGCAATTCAGCTGAACTTTGGAATGATAAGCAGGGCTGTAGTTATTTAAAAATATCCGATACCCGACTGAGCGGCCAAACAGGTCAAATAAAACTGGTCAACAATCTGCAAGCTCAGTTTGGAACGGGTCTGGGTGGACAATGCGTCACACTGTTTGCATGGAGCGGCATGTTGGAAACTTTACAACAACCCACCATCAATCCCGCGCAGACTGTCTTAAGCCTGCCCATTACCAAAGTGACGGCGACTGATCGGGAAGGTCGCTCGGTTAGCAACAATAAAATTCAGGAGTTGATTAACCGCTTTGTCGAACCCAAACTGTCCGCCGTTAAAATAGATTTAAACGAATCGCGTGCAGACATTGAAAAAACAGTGACGGAATTTTTACCCAAAGAGAACGTAGCGGAAGTTAAAGAACTGCTTAAATCCTTAAAATTTAGCAGTGCCGAGGCTAACGATAATGGCGTCGCCATTAAACTGGCCTTCAATGCACCTGCCAAACAGGCCGCCAAAAAATCGGCAGCCCCGTTAAGTGCCGCCGAACAAAAACAATGGCAAGCCAGTTGGCAGGAATGGGATGCATTTTTGAGTAAAGCCATCCAACAGGCATCCGATGATACTAAATCGCCCGAATTGCGTGATGCCTTGATGGAAACGCTTCTGGAATCACGCAGTGCCTTTCAGGCCGGATTAAAAGATCACGATGCTAACGGCGATGATCCGGTACGCGTTTTTTTTACGCATACTTGGCAACGTCTGGCACCGCAATTAAAAACGTTGGCTAAAGAATTACCGGAAATACAAGGGTTACGTTATATGACCTTTATAGCCGCTACCGATGTGATGTATGAGCTTGAAAACATAGGCGCACCTTTGGGTTTGGAAATCTCTTCTGATGGCTTGCGTAAGTTGGCGCGTATCCTCATTGCCGGTAAAGAGCAACATGACAAAGCCAAATAAGGCAAATCGCGATAAATAACCATCCACTTTATAGTTTCCATACGCTGCGGAATTAATCCTTGTAGGAGCGGGCCATGCCCGCGAAGGCTTCGTTATATCGCGGGCATGGCCCCGCTCCTACATCTATATCTAACCAGATCACTCTTTTAATACACTATCGCACAGTGCCGGCAGTGGCAACTCTTTCGGTGGTGCTTTGGGGATGGCCGGGTGTTTGGCTTCTTCCGTAAACCACCAGTTTAGCTCGGCATCACAACCATCACCTTGGGGCAGGGGGTCTTGTCCCTGACAATAGCTATTGCCTTTTGGACACTTAAGCCTAACGTGAAAATGATCGTCATGTTTCCACCAGGGACGAATTTTTCTCAACCAGCCCTGCGCAGTATGTCGGATACACAGTTCACGTTTAACACTGGCATTAACAAAAATCCGGTCGACTTCAGGCATACGTGCCGCCGCTTCAAGTACCTTTTCATTCGCTAACGACCACTGCGTATAATTTATCGCATCCGATTGGCCGGCAAGCACGGAAGGCGCATTCCAGGTTTCGCGTTCATTTAATGCCAGGGTGCGACTGGCCGCTTGTTTTGAAAGCAAAAACCAAATATCCACATCAAGTCCGGTTTGATGACTACGATGTCCGCTTAACGTTGGGCCACCTCTAGGTTGTCCTAAATCACCAATTAACAACGATCCTAAATGTTGTTGGGCGGCAGTTTGCCCCAAGTTCTCAATAAACTGTTTTAAGTCCGGATGACCATAAGCCCGATTTCTGGATAAGCGCATCACTTGATACCCTTTGCCATTAACAGGCACAGAAACCGCGCCGCTTATACAGCCGGCGTTATAAGTACCAATGCTCTGCGAGTTAACGGAAAAAGTCGGCTGTGTCACTTTTGCCCATTGTTGTGCGAGCGGATTTGCAAGGCATTCAGAAAGCAGACCGGAAAATAAAAAGCCGGTAAAAAATAATACTTTAACGTTTAACACCGTATCTCCAAATATATAACTAATGATGAAATAACTCATACTATTATTTTATAGGATAAGTCATTGCAGCGTCATGCTAAGTAACGGGTAAGTATTCATCTCCATATTTCGTAGGAGCAACGCCCACATCGCAATTTGACGCGTTAGGCGTTAATGGCTACATGGACATCGCTCCTACAATAGGTGGCTCTGCGTAAGTATTCACCTCCCCCTTTGAGCATAAGTATCTACACAACTTAAAGCCGAAAAAAGTAGTAACATACACCATGAATATAGAGTGACTTAGAAGTAAAGCAACATAAAGCTCCCTCTCCCTCCGGGAGAGGGCTGGGGTGAGGGTGGTCGAATGTCGCTTTACTTCTACATGGCTCTATAAAAAAAATTCTAACCTTGCTCCATAATGCTTTACGTTGATATTTACCAGCATTATGGAGTCAGTTTTAACCGGTAGGGTCATGTACAAATTAACGATTGAAGAAAACACTTATGCTTGCCAGCCGGATGAAACCGTATTGGATGCCTTATTACGCGAAAATGTGGCTATTTCCTACGCCTGTAAAAAAGGCACCTGTCATAGCTGTATAGTGCGCAGTCCCAATACCCTTCCGCCGGAAGCCGCTCAAGCCGGTTTAAAAAATACTCTAAAAAAACGCAATCACTTTCTTGCCTGTTTGTGTCATCCAGAGCAGGATATGGTCATTAAGTTACCCGATCAGTCTGAATTCTATACCGACGGAACGGTTGTTGTTAACGAAATGCTTAATAGAAATACGCTGCTATTGATCATAGCTTTTAAGGATGCGTTCGAATTTAACGCCGGGCAATTTGTTAATCTCCAGAGAATGGATGGATTGACACGCAGCTACTCGATTGCCAATACCCCACAAGACACCAATACCCTTGAGTTTCATATTCGTCGCTTACCGGGTGGCCAATTTAGTGAATGGCTACATGACGAGCTTAAAGCAGGGGATACAATCGCCGTATCCGAACCGCGCGGTCATTGTTTTTATCTGCCCGAAAGAAGTGAGCAAGGCATACTGCTGGCAGGAACGGGAACCGGCTTGGCACCTCTGGCGGGCATTCTGACCGATGCTCTTGCGCAAGGGCATTCCGGCCCAATTTATCTGTTTCATGGCAGTCGTGAAGTCGAAGACCTTTACCGGATAGATGAGATGCGCCAACTTGCCAAACAGTATAAAAACTTTCATTACATGCCCTGTGTATCGGGTAAAAATACCCATGAAGGTTTTAGTCAGGGACGTGTCAACGATGTTGCATTGGCGTTGATTACCGATTTAAAAGATTGGCGCGTGTTTCTCTGCGGTCATCCAGATATGGTCAATCAAATGAAAAAAATGACCTTTCTTAAAGGCGCATCTATAAAGGATATTTACGCCGATGCCTTTTTGGTCACACCAATCTGAACGCCATCGCTATTGTGATAAACATTAAGCAATTTGGTTACCAAGCCGGGACAAACAACTTTCTGGTATATAGATTTTCAGATAAATAATTTGGCATCCTTCATAGAGGTCCAAAAGTAGTTTACACTTTTTTATCACAAAAAATGCTAATACTCAATGTTCAAGTTTTTATTCATTGATTATAAAAAGTGATGCAGGTGAGTCTATCAAATCATAGCTGAGCTCAGACAAC
>CAIMDR010000100.1 GCA_903839795.1 uncultured Methylococcaceae bacterium
CGCCATTATGCAAGGTCGAAAACTGGGGCACGCTGCCAATAAATTTGAGCAGTTAATCTTAAGACCTCGTTATCTGGTACTGTTTGTACTAATAACCTTGTTGATTGTATTTTAAAATACTAATGGTACAGCCCATGACCGACAGAGAAACATCGGTTAACAGACTATCAAAAACATTTTATTTACCACGAAGACACGAAGGACACGAAGTTTTTTTCTTCGTGTCTTTGCGGTGATAATCTTTTAAATTTTATCAATCGATTTATTGTGGATTTACCTTTAATGGATTTTACAGTTACCCCTTGGTCAGAATCTGCGGCCTTCCCGTTGCTAAGTGCATTGACACTGAGTCCGCTTGCAGCCATGGTCGCAATTCTGTGTTCACGCTCGTCAACTATTGCCCTACGCTTTGGCTTTGCCGGAACGCTATTGACTGTGTTACTCAGTCTTTACCTGTTGGCTATTTTCGATCCAGGTAATCCAGGCATTCATTTGGCCGAACACCTTCAGTTTGGATGGTTCAGTTACACTGTTGGTGTTGATGGCGCGAATATTTTATTTATTCCATTAACCGCTGTTTTAACCTTACTAGCTCTGGTTTATACCTTAATTACCCGACATGTCACGGATCGTCTGTTCATTGCCTGCCTGTTGGGTTATGAAGGCATATTAATCGGCGCTTTTACAGCACTTAACCTGATGCAATTTTGGCTATGGTGTATGCTGGAAATTATCCCGGTCGTTTTATTGACCACCCATGCCGGAACCGGACAAAACAGACGCTGGGTTGTCACTTTGTTGCTGCAATATTGGGGCAGCGGTTTGCTAATGACCCTGGCCGGCTTTATGTTACTGGCTTTTGGCTTAATCGATTCAGATCATGCACTAACGTTTGACTGGCTAACACTAAAACAAAACAATGCCTATTTACATGACGAAGTATTGATTTTTGTACTCCTGTTCTTTGGTTTCGCCATTCGAATGCCATTATTTCCGTTTCATGGCTGGCTGCCGCTACTTGCGGAACAAGGCACGGTGGCCAGTTGCGCCATTTTTATGGTGGGCTTAAAACTGGGCATTTATGCAGTCATTCGTTTTATTTTACCACTCGTTCCAGGCGTCGCTGAACAATGGGCAGGATTTGTCTTGACCTTAAGTCTGATCAGTATTTTTTATGGTGCGTTACTGGCCCTGATGCAAATTAATATCCGCCGGTTGCTGGCCTTTGCTGTCGTTAGTCATACGGGAATGTTGGTTATTGGACTTTTCTGTTTTAACGAATACGGTCTGGAGGGCAGCTTATTATTGTCTATTGCTTATGGACTTGCCACAGCAGGCATGTTGTTTAGTGTGGGTTTGATTTATGAACGCACACGAACTGCTTTTATCCCGCGTCTGGGCGGGCTGTTTGATACCAATTCCGCCATCGCCTTACTGTTTTTAATCTCCGCACTCAGCACGATGGTTATGCCAGGTACGCCAGGCTATGATGCGGCGCATTTACTCATTGAAGGCGTTATTGAAGAAGACGGTTGGTTACTGGCAATTGCAATATTAATGGGTAATGTGCTTGCTGCGGCTTTTCTGCTTCGGGCTTTTCAACAGATATTTATAGCAACCCCCAAACGCGTTCATCAACCTTACAGCAGCAGCCATCATCCGGTTAGAAAAGAGCGCATTATCACTGGAGTAATTTGCTCATTACTGATTGTTACCGGCTTTTACACAACACCGTGGTTGGACTATATAGATCAGGAAGCAACCGATCTGGGTGAGCTTTATCCCATGCATGGTAAACAACCCCCCTCCCCTCCCTTTTAGACGATCAGCCTTGTACTAGCCATTTCAACTCCCCCGCTTGCAAAAGAGGAAACAAAGGTGATTCCAACGCTGATATCAAGGACAAACAACATGAATGAAGCCGGTTTTCCGCTGCTAAGCCTTGTTATTCTGTTGCCTTTATTGGGAGCCATTGCAACCGGTGTTACCTGCAACATAAAACAAGCTAAAAAGATCGCCTTGGCTTTTGCCAGTATCGAACTAATCCTGACACTCATCGTGTTGGCCTTGTTTAATACCTCTGAAAGCAACCTCTTTCAACTAGTCGAACAATACGCCTGGATACCCAGCCTGAATATTGAGTTTTTGATTGGTATCGATGGCATTTCGGTCTTATTTTTACCGATGTCAGCCCTGTTGACGCTGATAGCGATTATGGCTTCCTGGAATTCGGTACAACATCTGCACCGATTTCATTTTGCTCTGTTATTGGCATTGGAAAGCGTCACTCTCGGCGTATTTTTGGCACTGGATACGGTGCTGTTTTTTTTATTCTGGGAACTGACTTTACCACCCATCTTCTTTTTGATAGGCTTATGGGGCATAAGCCCGATGCGGCGTAGCGCAGCAATGAAATACACCCTGTTTATGCTGTTCGGCGGCATTCCGTTATTATTTGCCATTATCATACTGGCCGTTAATCACGCTTTTGCCATAGACGCTAGTATTCCTCAGAACCTGTCCTTCAGTTTGCCGGAACTCCTAAAAACGCCATTGCCGGATAACTTGCAAGCGATTGTATTTTTTCTGCTATTGGCAGGATTTGCCGTTAAAGCGCCCTTAATACCTTTTCATACCTGGTTGCCCACAGTTACTATGGAAGGACCTACGCAAATAACCGCCCTTTTAATTGGCCTAAAGCTCGGCGTTTACGGCATATTGCGCTTTACCCTGCCTTTAGCGCCTTCTGCTGCGGTTGAGTACAGTTGGGCCTTGGGGATTTTAGGAGCGGTTACCCTTATCTATGGCGCATTGATTGCCCTGCAACAAACCAATTTACGCCGCTTACTGGCTTACGCCAGCATCAGTCACGTTGGCTTGGTGATAATCGGTATCGCCTCGTTAACGATGCAAGGCCTTCAAGGTGCTATTTTTCAACTCGTTAATTTTACCCTGATTGCCAGCTCCCTGATGCTGATTGCCGGTTTTATTCAACATCGACTCGGCAGTACCGAAATCATCCACTTGGGTGGCTTGGCTAAAGTAATGCCACGTTTAACCAGTTTTTATTTTCTGTTTGCACTGGCCAGTATCGGCGTACCCGGTACTAGCGGTTTTCCTGCTGAATTATTATTAATTATTGGCGCCTTAACCGCTCACCACAGTGTCGGTATTGCAGCACTGACTGGCGCAGTGCTAAGTGCAGCTTATATGCTGTCTTTTACACGTCGGACATTTTTCGGCCCTGTCACTCAAGCCGCAGTTAATCAGATACAAGATTTACGTCCGCGTGAACTGGCTTTGTTGTGTGTACCCGCATTATTAATTATAGTGCTTGGGTTCTTTCCTGACAGTCTACTTAAAATCAACAAGCTGGCAGCTGAAGCTTGGTTGTCCCGTTTACTGGATCAACCCACACTGGAAAGTAACGGGATTGCCCGATTGATGAAGCGTTAAAAGCAACGATTCATAAGCCGCAGTCGATCAATCGACTTTTATTCGTTACGAAGTCACGAAGTCACGAAGTCACGAAGTCACGAAGTTTTTATTTTGGTTTTTCATCGTGTCTTAAGTAATAGCTCAAAAGTCTTTTAACATTTCTCAACATGACAAAGTGCTTGCCGCAAGCGGACTATATGAAGTTGACGGTATTTTATTTTGTTAAAAGACTTTTGATCAGCTACTTAGTAGTATTGTTTTTTAATTTTTCTGATTGTTCCGGATGATGGGATCAGTTTAAATTTGGGCCGTTTGCGCTTTTGACTGATGGATGCGGATAAAGAGATGTTTTTCAATCTGATGAAAATATGATTTATCCTAAAAACCTCATTTAGCCACACATTTACACAGATAAGCACTGATAATACATGATGTTACGCACGACTGACCATTTACAAAAGGGCAAGC
>CAIMDR010000101.1 GCA_903839795.1 uncultured Methylococcaceae bacterium
AACCGAACACAATCATGCTTGATAAAGCTGATATTTCACCCGGCACAGACACCAGTAGCCTCGATGCAACCGAGTGGAATCGAGGATAATCGAATCCACTTCCTCGATTCCGTCATCGAAGCTAATTGCTGTAGGGGTAGTCCCTTGCGGGCTGCCCTGATCACATCCTGGCTTTAAAAGGCAGGCGTAAAGCCAGCGCTAATATATTTGATTTAACAGCTCATTAGCGACTGTATTTGATGCAAATAAGCTTGATTAAAAAGTGAAGCAGATTTTTTTTGTTGCCTTCAGAAAACGATACCCGGATTAACATTTAATAGTGTTCTACCCCTGATTATTGGTAAGCACTCACCTCCTCCCTTTAAAAAATCTGGACTGGGGGATTTATTTACCCCCCACCTAACCCCTCTTTTTCAAAGAGGGGTACTGAATAACTCGTCAGTCGCAAGTTCTGGCTACCAACATAAAGCGGGACATAGTCGAGACTTAACCGTTCGCCCTGAGCAAAGTAAACCCCTTATCGGCGCAAGGCGTCACCAAGAAACAGGCGCTGTTTGAAGCGATTTTTTGCTTATCTATAGCTTATACCATTGCAAGCAATTGATTTTAAATATATTAAAAAGCTGTTTCTTGAGAGTTCTTCGTCTGCGCTCAGGAGAGCCTTGTCGAACCATGAACGACTTAGGTGATTTCCGGAAATTAATTTACCCATCAACTGGGTCGAATCAAGATGTTCCATTTGGGTAGGATTGGGTTACGTTCCAGTCTGGCTTCAATCGTTTACATCGCTACTTTGGGCATAAGCCAAGCCATAAAGCGCCGCAAGCTGAATAAAAAGGTTATCCCTCCAGAGTTGACGCTTAACGATACGGCTCACAAATTATTCAAGATTGACCTTGGTGCTAAAGTTGATGACGCTATCCGTAAACTGTTAAAAGTCGATGAACTGAAAGTGGCGTTATTAAAAAGCATTAGCGGTAATGCTGGCATATTTGCTAATCAAGAGTTTAATCAAGAGGTGAATCAATACTTGGTAGACAACGAGCTAGACACTTGGGGCAATTCGATACAAAACATAGTTGATGACAAGCTGAACGTGCTTAACGCGGATGTTGAGGCCGGTATTAAAACTTGGTTGAGGCTGCAATAAAAGCGGCGTAAAGGCATTAAAAACACCCGTCATAGGCTTATGTTTGCGGGTATACTCACCAAACCTATGGTTAGTTTACGAATATGAAAAATAGATTAATATAGATATTTTACTTCCCACCGAGTATGGGTGATGCCATTGCAAACGGCGAGATAACGGGTAAGTTAATAAGATAGCGGCAAATAGCGGTGATTATTGATATTGATGACTTTGAAGCAGCGGCAGACTATCTGGCGGTGATCAAGCTGTATGACGAACTACCAGAACATTGTAAAACTCAAACCTTTTGGCAGCGGCTCAGGTCCTTATGTCCACCGGAAGTATTTAGCACCCTACTACAATCTAACAACAGGATGAACCATGGATAATTATTCCGAATACTGGCAAGCGCAACAGAAGAAACGCAACGAGCAACCCAAGCCACCGGCAAAACCATAACGCACATCAGCTCCACATGGTTAGGTTTGGGCTAGGTTGACGGCGATGTAACGGTCGGCGCACCTGATACCGCAGAGCATAAAGTGTGCTGCAGAAGTTGGCGCACTAATTACGCACAAAAATAACGATGTAATAACGAAACTTTCAACAAACTGCCGATAAATAAAGATGAGGTTATGGCCAGGTTACGACCAGCATAAATAGCGATGTAGTAGCGATGCCAACCAAGATTGGTTAATCAGTTCGCACAACTCAAGTTCGCATCATAGTTCGCACCCTATGACGCAGGGCAACCGCATATAAATTAGCTTAAAAATCAGACA
>CAIMDR010000102.1 GCA_903839795.1 uncultured Methylococcaceae bacterium
TAGAGAGGCGGCGGCAGCCCTTAATCTTTCTGGGTTCACCGTGATTGCTCATAATCAAAAGTGTCCCGCCTTAGTTGGTAGCCTTTTTTACCAAATTCGTGCAATAAAAACTGGTCTGAACTGACTTATTTTATTTCTATTTTTACAACTTGATATTTTTCGCTGTCCGGCGGCGATTAAAGGATAACAAGCCTAAGCCGCTGGCAAAAAGCCAAGCTGTTGCAGGAACTGGGACTGTGGCAACATCGCCTGAACGAACAGCCCAAGCATAAGTTTGTGCATTCTTATCCAAATAAGTTAGAGAACCACTGTTTATATTAAATACGACCCCTCCGAATGGGCCATAATTGTAATTACTCGCTTTAGGTGACCAATACAGGTTGTCTTGTATATTGATAAATAAGCTATAGTTTGAGTTATGATTAGATAAAATAGACGATCCAAAAATAAAGCCAAGATCTGTGTAAAGTAAGTGACCCATTTCACTGCTAATCTGATCGATACTAATATTTGAAGGAGCATCGAATGGAGTTGTGGTGGGCAAACGCCAATCACTATACCCCCCCAGCGTTAAGCTTTGAACCCAACTATTTGCAGTCCCCCAATCCATTGAGCCAGAGGAGCTATAGCCGCTGGATTTGGCGTAATTTGCATCTTGTAGCCAAGTTATATTTTGGGTTGAGTCGTAAATCATACCTCTACCCCGATCAATCAAAGACGCGTGTGCACCGGTGCTGGCACTGAGAACTAATACGCATGCTGCTATTAATTTTTTGTTCATGGTTTACCTGTCTTAAATCCAAGTTAAATTACAGAATTGTTACGAAAATGTTCTAAAAACCAAGCACCACAAACTACAATCACTTACCAATCACTACATTTTCAGTCAGTTATGGCGTGGCGTTAAGACTATATTTTATTTATTTATAAACAGCAAATAAAATATAAAAAATTACATTTCTACTCATTTCCAAGCTCCAACTTGGAAACCAGAAGAGCATTAACTGTTTTTGCTTTTCTTCGTGTCCTTCGTGTCTTCGTGGTGAATGCTTTTCTTTGCTAATCGCGTTCAAAGTCGGCTTTACTCGCTCCCAATCTGGAGCTTGGGAACCAGCGCGATCTATGAATAATGATAACTTGCAAGCTGATAAAATAAATCCTAATATACACACTCCAATGTACATCCACCAGGTTTATTCTATGACGACTTTAACGACGCGTATTTTTAAAAATGGCAACAGTCAAGCTGTGCGTATACCACAAGAATTTCGACTGGATGTCACTCAGGTTGAAATTAGTCGAAATAACACGGGGGATTTGGTGATTCATCCACTTCCTGTTAATCGAGGCAAAGCTTTATTAGACGCGCTAGAAGCATTTGATACTGATTTTATCAATCAACTTGAACAAAATTATCAGCAACAACCAATTATGCAAGAGCGTGAGTCTTTATGATTTATATGTTGGACACCAATATTCTAATCTACTTAATCAAAAACAAACCACCCTCTGTTGCAGAACGCATCAATGCACTCGATACAGAAGATAAGCTGTGTATGTCATTTTTCACTTATGCTGAGTTATTAAAGGGTGCAGAAGGTAGTATGCGCAAAACCCAAGTGTTAAAACAGTTGTATCAACTCACCCAAATCATACCTATTGACTATACCGCCAGTGCAGAATTATGCCAACATTACGCAACTCAATTCAATAAACTAAAATCTGCTGGAACACCTATTCGCTGCAATGATCTTTGGATTGCCTGCCACGCATTATCGATAAACGCGACCATCATTACGCATAACGTACGTGAATTTGAACGCATTACCGGTTTGAGAGTAGACGATTGGGCCGTTTAAAAACCCGGCTTGAAAGCATGATTGATATATCGTTAAGACTCCAAAGCCAGATAGTCGGGCATGGCTTTTCATGACTTTCATGGACAAACCACATCCCGGCATCAACCACCGGTCATATTCATATAACGCAATATCACCGACTGTTCGTGGATATTAAATTCGTGTTTCCGAACGCGGGGCGGGGTTTGCAACCCCGCCCCAAACGTTTGATATTTACCGTTATTCAAAAAGTTTACGTTAGGTCTATATAGCTGTTTAGTTCAGGTAGGCTAAAACGTGTGTAACGCGGTTACAAACCCCTTCACGCTTCAGCGGGAACAGTTTTTTTATGCTTGAATAATGATTTAAGATAAGGTAGTTTATTAGACTACCTTTTTACTTCCTAATGGGCGAGAGATGAAAACCGCAAACACAACACCAACGGCCATACAGCAAAAAAATGCCCCACTTTCTATTAAGCTGGGAGCTGAACAAAAAGACTCACTTGCCAAGATAGCAAAGAAAAAGGAACGATCTGTGCATTTTCTTTTATGCCAAGCGGTAAAGGAGTTCATTGACAAAGAAAATGCCAAAGCCGATTTTTACGAGACCGCAAAAAATGCAGGTGAACACTACAGAAAAACAGGGCTGCACACAACACACGAAGAAATGACAGCATGGGCTAATAGTTTGGGAAGCAATAACGAACTAACGCCGCCAATATGCCACAAATAATTTATTCAGAGCAGGCAAATAGTGACATTGTGCGGTTTGTAGAATTTATGCAAGAAATTGAACCGAGCCTTAAACAGCGGGTTATTTCTACAATATTTGACGGCATCGAAATTTTGCAGAAGTTCCCTCGAATTGCAAAACCATCGGAAGATGAAAAATATAAGCACATGCGAGAGCTGTTTATTGCTTTTGGTGGAGCAGGATATGTCGTTTTATACGAGTATCACGAAGAAAATAATATCGTTTTGATTAACTCAATTCGACATACACGAGAGGCAGGCTACAAAGTAGAGTGTAATTATTCACCTCCCCCTTTGAAAAAGGGGGATTGAGGGGGATTTATCTAATAAAATCTCCCCTAACCCCTCTTTGTTAAAGAGGGGGACTGAATAATTACGATACGGTTAGATAATTTGACAGCCGGTGTTGGCAATAACACCGTCATTGGCGATAAAAAAGTCCTGTAATGCACTGCAAATAGAGGCGGCGATCTCTTCTTGATGGACGATGGCCAATAACAAATGCCGACCAAATTGTTCCGACCAGATGATGCCGTTTTCTAAAGTGTCGACTAAGCGGATGGAAACCCTAATGCTTTCTACATCGAATTGGACGCTGCCTTCCAGCAGATGGCTGATGCCGATGTCGGTCGCTCTTTTTAGCATCCCGTCTTCATGGTCGGCAACACCCGATGTAATGGCCGAATTTAAGACAATTATTTTTCCAAACGTTTTAAATAACTGATGCTTAAGCATCTCGTCCAAACCGTGCGTGAAATAGTGGCCTTCGCTATGACGCGAAATACATTTAAAGGGGGAAATTGCCAGCAGATAGCGCGGGTTACACTTGATACATTCAGCACGCTTGCGCAAGATGAGCGGCATGTAACTGCCCAGTGGAATTGATATTTCGATGTCGGAATCAGCGCCCACGGCGGCATAATAAACGTTAAGTTTGTTCCGCAAGCGCCCAATATAAACCCGGACAATAGGATCGTCATAGGTGCTGTATAACGCAGGATTCCGATCAAAAACTTCAATGCCTATGCTATATTCGCTGGTGTCCCGAATAGTCCCGTCGACGGCTTTTTCGACCAGAAACTTCAGCAAACGGCTACGGCGTTGTGCATGAATAAACAGCTTGCTTGCTAAAAGCCGGTCAAGAGCGACTTGCACTTCAGCCGCTGGCACTATGCCTACACACGCCATTCCCTGGGTCATCGGAGTTATGATGGTTTTTTCGGCAACATCCTGCTTATTGGTGTAAGTTGGGGTCGTATGGGGGCGCTCAATACTTTTATCGGTTGTTAACATTGTTAATTTTGCATCCTTGATCGGTAGCGTGACTATAGCTTAAATAAGCTCATAAGTTTTCTAGGCTACCCACTAAGCCGGGACAGATAACTTTCTGGGAACGCCGAGCTGGGGCTCGGCGCTCCTGGAATCAATAGGCCAGCTTTATTTATCTGTCCCGCTTTAAATGGGTCGCCGTTTTTTAGATCAATAATTCGAGTGGACTAATGCAAGGAAACTTATCGATCCATAACAATGGGTGTGCAGTGACTGATGTTGTTATTGATCTCGATAAGGCACGATTAAATTAACATATAAAAATCAATTCATATCATTTATTTGATTATTAGCAAATATAATAA
>CAIMDR010000103.1 GCA_903839795.1 uncultured Methylococcaceae bacterium
CGTAGAATCTTTAACTACCCAGCCTTCAGGTATTTGTTTAACAAAATGTACCGTACCACGGATGCCTTTAAGCTCGGAGATGGCTTCACCCTGACCCAAGCGGTGAGCAATTTCAACAATTTGCCGCTCCGCATTACCATATACCAATAAATCGGCTTTAGAATCCAGCAACACGGATTTACGAACTTTATCAGACCAGTAATCATAATGGGCGATGCGTCGCAGACTGGCTTCTATACCGCCGATAATAATCGGCACCTCCTTATAAGCTTCACGGCAGCGATGCGAGTAGACATTAACTGCACGATCAGGGCGCTTTCCAGCGGCACCATTGGCCGTATAAGCATCATTTGAGCGGATTTTTTTATCAGATGTATAGCGGTTGACCATGGAATCCATGTTGCCGCCAGTCACCCCAAAAAACAGATTGGGTCGACCCAATTTGCTAAAATCAAGGGCACTGGTCCAGTCAGGCTGAGAGATAATGCCGACTCTAAAACCCTGTGCTTCCAGCAAGCGGCCAATCAATGCCATACCAAAACTGGGATGATCAATATAAGCATCGCCGGTAACCAAAATAACATCGCAACTATCCCAGCCCAACTCGTCCATTTCTGCCCGGCACATGGGTAATACAGGCGCGACACCAAAGCGTTGCGCCCAGTATTTACGGTAGCTAAAAAGGTTCGGTTCGGACTGTAAAGCAGTGGAGGTCATGTTTTAATCACTTGGCTAAGGGTACTGGCGTTATGTTTTTTAAGGTCTTTTAAAAAAGTCGGAAATTCAATTTGATAGTGTTGTTCAAGATCCAGAGCGATGGCTCTAAGCTCTTTCATGGAAAAAACGGGTGCATAGTTATTAAAAGCCAGGGCAATAATATTGCCTCTATCTCGAACGGGCAAAAATAATATTTGCCAATTAAAAACGCGTGCCAGCCACTGGGAGACTTGCTGAAATTCAGGATTATTGGTGCCGCCCCACAAATTGATAACCATAATACCTTCTTTTTTTAACAAGGCTCTACACGCATCAAAAAAAGCTTCATTACAAATTGAAGTGGCCATGCCTTCGTGATCAAACGCATCTATAAACAATAAACTATAATGTTCGCGATAAGGTTCTGCGCGTTGGCGTATATAGTCACCGCCATCATCCACTATAATTTTAAGGCGATGATCCAGTGGCAAGCCAAAATGGCTGCGAGCAATTTTTACCACGCTTTTTCTAAACTCCACCACTTTTAACCGACAATCGGGAAAATGCTGAAGTAAATGCTTGGTTAATGAACCGCCACCCAAGCCAATAATCAGGGCATCGTCATCCAGCGTAGGTTTAAATAACAACCAACTCGCCATTGCCCGCACATAATCCAGCTCGAGCTTGTAAGGGTCGGCCAACAACATGCTGCTTTGTCGCGGATGCGAGCCAAAATGCAAAGATCTGACGCCTTTACGATCGATAACTTCCAGAATTCCTTCATCATCGTGGCTTTCGTGGATAAGCAGGCCGTCATATTTGTACATATTAAAACTGGTAAGCGTCTAAACTATAAACGATTATTATACACGAGGATCTGAATTAACCGACGGTATTGGTTGGTATTACTTTATCCGAAAGACTGTCGCCTTTACTATTTAAGCGTATTCGTGTTTAAAAAATACGGCTACCCACGTAAGTCGGGACAGTTTAAAGTTAAGCCTTGCGGCTTGTCCCGACTTACGTTGATAGCCATTTTATGTAACGGCATCCGTGTCTTGTAGAGGCAATCCCTTGCGGTTGCCCTGCCAACATCGTGGCATTAAAGGGCAGGCGTAGGCCGGAATAAGGCTTTTCGAGCGTAAGCGAGAATAAGTGTTTCCGGCATTCTGTACGAAGAGAGCGCCGGAAACGCCACCACTCGCTACGCTTGGGTGGTCTTATTCCGGCCTACGCCTATTGTTGGTTATCGCTGCCACCAAAATCAACCATTAAAAACTTGAAGATTGAGTTTATGTCATTTCGGGCTTGGAAACTGGCTATCAATCAGTTTATGATTAAGCTTCTTACCGGGATCACTTGTTTTACATTACCCGCTGTTGCAGACTTATAATTAAAGCACCCTTTAACCAAGATTAACCGATAGTTTCTGAATAATACTCGCTGGAGTCACCTTATGAATTTTTCTACCCTTCCGACCCAACTTAATCTTGCGAGTCCAAAGCAATTGGAAGACCTACAGCACATTAATCTGCAATTAGCAGCACTGGGTCATCCTACTTGTGAAGTTGAGGATGATCAGCAATATCTCAAGATTGCCAATAGTTTATTAAGAAACTATTCCCAGCAACGTCGCCTGCTGGCCAAGTACCGCTGCCCCGCTGACCAACGTATTCAGGATTTTCTTAACGCCTACTTGACTGAAAATGGCGTAGACGCCTCCATTCTGTTGCCTGGAGAGACTTTTGTACTGGAACATAAAGGGCTGGCCAGAGAGCTTTCATTACCGTTCCAGCATAACGAATTTCATTCTGCCTACATTGATTCTTACCGGATGCGGCAAGGGGTTCTGCATAATCCACAAAATGACCGACGCACCACGAAAGGCGTGTTTCATATTGTCGCTGGCGGACTTCCCGTGCCCGCCGATAAAAATGAAGTTCCCGTGGCGGCTTATGCAGAATTATTGCGTATTGCGCTGTCACCTCCAGACGATCTGTTATGTTTGCCTTTTACCAGCCGCCAGGAGAATTCTGCAAAACTCTGGCTATCGTTATTGCTTAGGCCGACTGTAGCGCCTGAAATTGCCGGTTTGATTCCTAAAAAAACCATGGAAACCCGCTTATTTGCTCCCGGTGGACTGGTTGCCAATCTGGATTTTGTAGAATCTATTTTTGGTAATGCGGGCGATCCGTTTTTACCTGATAATGATGCGGCACTGGATATTGATCAATGGACCGGCCATACCGGCTGCATCATTCTTGCGCCACATCTGGTGCAGTGCCGTAAAAAGGACATCGGCCTGCCCCATTATAACGATGCTACCGAGCGTCAGCGTAAAGAAGGCCTATGCTGGCAACATGAAGATGAACTCTACAACGAGGGTAAACCGTTTAAATTGGTCTGCCGTAATATGCAAGGCGTGATTGTTACGCTAATTGCCGATAACTATTTTGGTTACAGCAAAAAAGAAATCAAATCCCAGATCAGCTACTCGGCCAACCTTTTTGGCGGTTGTGAAGAAGAACATTCAGGTGGCGCACTGGCTTTTCCACGCGCAATTATAGGGGAAATATTTTTGCCTCAGAGTGTTGATGTCAATGAACGCTATTCTTTCGACAAACTTTGTCAGCTTTTAGGCTCAACCATAGACGTTAAAAATGAAGGCTATGCCGTCGATAAAGAGTATCCCGGTATCATTTTTATCCCGGATACGGCACAAATTAATATCCAGAAGCTACAGATAAGCTGGCTACAAGATGCCCTGCCCTGCTCTATAAAACTGTTAATCAATCATACTTATGTTTATCCAAGCGGCTTTAGAGTCCACATGGAGCGTCATCCCAATGCCCCCAGTTGGCGACTAATTGGTACTTATCCGGAAGGCACTTTCTGCCATAAACCCAGTACCGTATCAGGCGGTGGCAAATCTGAAATCTCCAAATCCATTGCCGGTGCGATCATTTCCGGTGCTGTTTTTGTCGATCATTTTGATAACGACATGGACAGGGTGGCCGAGATTTTTGAGTATGATTATTCCTGCCGGTTTCGGGATCCAGCGCGTAACGGCAGTGACAAGCGAAGACTGCTTAGCAATAAACGCACGCTAGGCTCGGTTATCAAGCTGCTGACACCGTCCATCACCGAGTATTCCCATGACTATAATCATTGGCTAAAGCAAATTCCCCAGCATATTTGGGCAATGGTGCTGATGATAAAACGTTTTTACAAAACGGAATGGCGACAAAACTGGCGAGAGCATTTTTCCGTTGACTTGGTCAATGGTTATCCCGGTAACGAATTAAAATTTCATGGTCGCAAACTGATTGCCAGCTATCTGCGGGTTGGTTTTGACGCTAACGGTGCCTGGCGTGTTTTTAAATTAAGACAAGACTTTATAGCATCGGCTAAAGTGCAACTGGAAGATGACATAACCGCCTCCATTGTCGTACCCGTCAGCGCCCTTACCGGACTAAACCCTGACTATAAAAATCCTAGCGTTAAATTGGTCGATAACTGCGAACACAGTTTTTTTCAGCGTCCTGATGATGCCGTCCACCGAGGCGCCGATTTACAGACAGAACTGGATTTATCGGGTACCGATAATTTTATTTCCAATTTTGAGCCGTTAACGCCAAAAGATGCCCGCGAACTCATGGAAGACGTCATTCATTTTGACGAATTCAGCAAGCCGATGCGGGATGTCATTAGTCAGGCGGCACAAGGCCAGACAGGTGAATATTTTGTCTCATCAGCCCATCCGCGTTTGGTCGATGGCAAGCCCAGCCAAAATGTGCGTTATTTGCAACTTCGTCCGGATATTGTTAACCCGGTCATGCGCTATCTTTCAGAAGTGTCAACACGACTGGCACGTAGTATCGATGCCGATCAAGCCGTTCATTTTCCGGTTAATGCCGTGTTACCCGGACGCCGAAATAATCCACGGGATAGTGCCGCAGGAATCAGGCCACTGGCTATTTATAACCCCATCCATTATCAAGAACTTCCCGAATTGTTTATGGATTTTATTTGCAGCCTGACCGGAAAATCGCCGTCAACGACGGGCGCAGGTTCCGAAGGTGCGCTAACCAAAGGGCCGTTTAATGCCCTGTCTACCACCGCCGATCTTAATACGGCACTGGTCTCTTATATATTATGCGGCTATGCCGGTTATTCCACTGCGGCGGGTTATATTGGCTGTCAACGCAAAATAGATCATGATATCAGTCTGTTGATTCCGGAAATATGGTCACGCTTACCGGTAGATCAACGTGACCCGCATTATCTTATTAAGCAGGGACAACTCGAAAAACTGGACGATTTTGAATATCAGGGCAAGATGGTCTACGCCAGTCGACTGGGTTATCGCATTACCGAACGCTTTGTCCATACCAATTTTGGTAAAGTATTCGATTATCCGACAGCCGTATTTGATGAAGCCATGCTCAAGCCGGAAACGCAGGATATGGACAGTTTTGTTGATGGCGTCAACAATGTTTATGAGGCGCAGCAACGGGTTGCCCTGCTCTATTTTCTGGATGGTTCAATCCATGATGCATGTCCGCCTTTAAAAGCCCTTATCCATATCATGGCTAACGGTCACTATGAAGGTAAAACCGTCACTGATCCTGCCATTCGTTTTATGTTTACTCGCGACTACTTATTGCAAAGTGACTGGTATCAAGAGCGACTTAAAATTAAACAACAAAGAGATGGTAAGCTTTGGCAACAACACCGCGACTATATTTTGCAACAACTCAGTGAAACTGAACCGACTGATTCATGTCATCAGCTATTGACGCGTAAGCTTTCAAAGACTGAACGGATGCTTGCTGACATCTCTCAGCCGTCTTATCTTGAAAACCTGCAAGGAACGTTAGGTGCCGACTGGGTGCATCGCTTGGATGGTTAAGCCCGTCCGGATGTATTAAATGGGAAGTAAGCATTCACCTCCCCCTTTGAAAAAGGGGGATCGAGGGGGATTTATCTAATAAAATCTCCCCTAACCCCTCTTTTTCAAAGAGGGGGACTGAATACTTACTATTTTTTCATTATCTTATAAATGCAATGTTCACCGGTATCGTTTACCGTTGTGGCCATGACTTCATAAGCAAAACCAAAATCCCGGCAAATCATTTTTGGATCATGCTCGATACCTACAAACTCGGAATACGGGATATAAATTCGTGTTTCGGCATCACAAAAAGCAGTTACTTGGGTAAAAAACCGTTCTAATATTTGACGTCCACCGTCTTCATTTAAACCAAAATCACCGTTGGAGGGATAATAGTTAAAATTAAATACGATAATATCAAATGTTGTTAAAGGCACGTCATTAAACAAATCGCTATGTATAAAATCAATCGGTGCCAATGACGGATTAAGCTTGATATTTTCAGTGGCACAGTTGACGGCATCGATATTAAAATCGACTCCCAACACCGTTTTACAACCTATTTTTTTTAATAAAGAAGCAAAATAGCCACTGCCACAGCCCATATCCAAGCCCATGGCAGCCGGTTTTTGCTGAAGTATAAAATGTCCAAAAAATGAACTGGTGATGCCAAAGTCGGAGGGAAATACATTTTTTGCAATAGTCAGGGTTATACCATCCAACTCAGTGAGATAAGGCTGTCTATCCAAATAATAAGATAACTCCTCTTCTCTTTTTGCAATGCTCATTACTTGATTAGTCATAATAACTCGGGGGTTGATATTAAAAAGGCTGACGTATCTACTTTAAAAAGCCGGGTAAATTGAATGCTAGCAACAATTAAGTAGTTAATTTTAAAGTATTTTATTTTTTACATACCCAGTTTTACCCGGGGATTTAAAGTGGATACAGGCTGACGCTGGAAATAGTTCAACAAGTCAGTTTTTCTGCAAACCGGTTAGTCGCAGAAACCAATGCATTGATCATTTCTGCACCTTGGGCAATGTGTCCGGCATTGGGCAATACGATATAGTCGGCATGAGGCAACGCCTGATGCAGCTTCATCCCTGCCTCCAGGGGACAAACCAAATCCTGCCGCCCATGGATGATAAGGGTTGGAATGTTTTGTAGAATGGGGCAGTTTTCCAGAATCTGGTTTTCTTTAATAAAATAGGCATGCTTGGCATAATGCAATTCCATGCGTACTTGTTTAACCATTTTATCCGTTACGTGGTCGCCGGGGCGACCGGGTTTATAATCGTTACCTAAAGCAACCTGTCCACCCCACGCCATCCATTCCTTGGCAACCCGTCTTTTGGCCACCTCATCTTTGCCCCATAACGCGTCACAAAGACCTTGCACCAAATCTTCCCGAGCGTGTTCCGGGATGCTTTCAAGCAACCGTTGCCATTGTTCCGGATAAATCAGATTGGCACCGGTCTTTGCAAACCACTCCAAATCTTGTTGCCGCACCAAAAATACCGCACGAATAATCATGCCGATGACGTTGTCTGGATGCTGCTGTGCATATAACAAGGCCAATGCCGCCCCCCAAGAGCCACCAAACACCAGCCATTTTTCTATGCCTAACTGTTGCCGGATACGCTCCATATCATCAACCAAATCCTGCGTGGTATTGTTCTCCAATTCACCAAAAGGCAAAGACAAGCCACAGCCTCGCTGATCAAAAAGAATAATACGGTAGTGTTCGGGATTAAAAAAACGGCGATGATCGGGTTTGGTTCCCGAGCACGGCCCGCCGTGTAAAAAAACCACGGGAATGCCGTCAGAATTACCGCTTTGCTCTACATAAACAGAATGTTTACTGCCCGTTTCAAGAAAAAAAGTGTGATAGGGAGGTATTTCAGGGTACAGGATTTTCATTGTTTAAACTGGTTTAAATGCTTTTATTGAAAGGTCTTTCAAAACTTGATAGTGCTTTACATTGCCTGTAAAAATATCAAGTCCATTTGCCACAGCGGTCGCACTAATTAAAGCATCAGCCAGTTGCATTGAATGACTTAAATAATGGTGTTCAACATAAAACAGGGCTTTGGCTGAAATATCTTCGGAAATATACAGTACGGTTGCATTCCAGAGCCTTAACGCTCGCCTTAGGGCAATAAGCTCCTGCTTATTTCGCATCCCCTGAACCAGCTCGATATAAGTCACCACCGAAATAAAAAAACCGGATAATACTTCTATTTCCTGACGTGCCTTGTTGTTGCCTTTTAAGTACCAGATCAGCACATCCGTATCAACCAGCATCAAATCCCCTACCTTTTCTCAAATTCTGCACATACTCTTCTACAGATTCAATATCCATACGATCCGCCCACATCCCGAACAATTCATTATTATCCGGAGCGGTGGGCTTAGCCGTTTTTTCATAAGGCACAAGCCGGGCGCAAGGCTTGCCTCTGAAGGTAATCACAACATCTTCTCCCCTGCTTACCGCGTCAAGCAGTTCTTTTGAATGAACCCGAAGATCCTTGGCAGTTGCTTTCATAGTGACATCTCACGTTAAGTTATCGCTGCGAAGTATGAACTTAATAACGATAAACGTCAATTTACCCGAACCAACACAAAAAAGGAGAAGTTTTACTGAAGAGATC
>CAIMDR010000104.1 GCA_903839795.1 uncultured Methylococcaceae bacterium
CACGAGTGATGCTGTAGATATTCTCCACAACGTCCCTCTCTACGTCCGAAACGGTGGCGGGCATAGACGCAGTATAAGTAAACCTCCCCAAGTTTACAACCCATTTAGCCAGTAGCCTCGATTTCGCTTTTCTGCATCGAGGCTACTGGCTGCCATTTGTCCAGAACTTTTCAATCGTTGTTTTTATGCTTTGGAGCTTACTTTTCCAACGGGAAATATTTGGCGATGGACTCGTTAACTAAAACTCAATCTTCAAGTTTTTAATTCTTGATTTCGGTGAATTCAGCGATAACAAGCATTAGGAGCAGACCGGGATAAGACCACTCAAGCCTAGCGCGTAGTGGCGTTTTCGTGACACTCGTACAACGGTAAAGAAAATCACGATAAATCTAACCATAACCTGCAAAATGTCAGATTTATTTACGCTTTCTACTATACTTTATTAATTTAATACTATTAGCCTTGGGTCTATGTTGGTTGGGATTTTCTTTCAATTCATGCCCGCAGGAGCAGCGCGGTTCCATCGGGTAATTCGAATGATTGTGCTTTTTCTGCAAAGCCGGACACGACAGATTACACCCTTCGCAGGCAAACAATTGGCTAACAACAAATAGAAATTTAATCGTTCGCAATTTAAGTATCGTGGTTGATGTGCCAGAGCCTTAAAAATAAGGTATCGGTGAAAAAACTAATTTGGAAACTTTAAGAGCTCGTGTCGAACTTGGGTAAGTTTGCATGATTTAAGGAGGATAAAGCCAAACTTATTGTGAGATAGGGGCGGAAAGCTACAGGGCTTTTGTTAAAAGTTGGCTGGGTTGCTTAATTGTTACATTTTGTTGGAGTTAATTATGAAGCATTTGGCTTTATTTACGTTTATTTCGCTGGCTGCCGGTAATGTGGAAGCGTCTAACACCATAGTGGGCAGTTGGATCGGGCAAAATCTCGGTTCATCCCGATCCACCGTGGTTGCCTCTTTGCTTGCAGACGGTGAATTCTTTCTTTACAACGAGGGCAACAGTTCACTTGATCCTTCCGGTCAGAGCGGAATGGAATACGGAACCTATAATTGGAATAGTTCAACAGGCGGATTTACTGCCGTTGATATAAGGAGTTCGGTAGGCGGCTGGCAATCAATGCCTTTTATTTCCAATGTATCGGTGACCGGAAACACCTTATCAGTAGTATCAGATAATGGCGTTACTGCACTTACCAGGATCCCCAGCATCACCAATTCGTTTTTGGGAAGTTGGTATTTTCCAAACCAAGAGGGCGCTGAGGTAGTGACACTTCTTGCGGGTGGCAAGTATTTTGATGCTGGTTACTGGTTTGACCCTGCAACAAATTCCCCTGGACAATCTATAGAAAGAGGAACCTATACGTTTGATAGCGCCACTGGTGCTTATGATATGACCGCGTTATTTGCAACAGATGGATATCAGGGGCCTGGCGGTTCTTCCGGATTTTTAACAGTCACTGGCGATCAAATGACGGTATCTTTTACTAAACCAGATTTTTCACCGGGTATTAATATTGGAACAAGAGTTGCTCCTTCAGCAGTTCCTCTGCCCGCAGCAGCATGGTTCTTTATGACAGGCTTGACGGGATTGTTTTTCAACGTTAGACAAAAGTCACGTCGATTGGGTTTTAAGGGGTTCACATTATGAAATTTGGAAAAGTACTTTTAGCTTTGATGGTTGGATTATCTATTAGTGTTGCTGAAGCGGCAAATTTTGCTGACTACGCACCGCTCACTTTGGGTAGTTTTTGGACTTATCAGAATGCTGCTAATCCTGCCAGCACTTACACTGATGCTGTGTTTGATAGTTTTATATTCAATGGAAATCAAGCAGCGAAATATGGAAACCCAAGCAGTTACATCATCGGCTATAATGATGGTTCTTCTGTATATTTATATGGAGAGGGGAATAGTAGTGGTCAAACAGCTTTTCCTAATGTTATTTCTCTCGGCGTAATTACAGATGGCATGACTTTTAATCCTACTCCATCAGATTTAAACAATTTAAATATGATACGAATTTGGGATAATTTGGACCCTGCCCAAAAAGCGGTTTATAACATTGATCCGTCACTGAAAAACCTTATTTTGATAGCGGCCTTAAGCAATTCAAAAAATACAAGCAATTTACAAAACGCCATTGTTGAGTCCAACTTGAGCGGCCCCTTTCCTGATTATGCCGTCACAGGCCTCGAATGGTATCAACCAGGTGTCGGAAAAATAATTACCACTGATGTTTTTGCTACAACAGGTGTAATTGGTGAGCGATATAATCTGCTCAATTACTCGATTGCAGCAGTGCCGCTACCAAGTGCTGTCTTGTTATTTGGTACAGGATTATTTGGTCTGTTAGGATTAAAACGTTGTAAACATACCATCAATTGAGCCATGTAGATCGGGCAACATCTTTTCGTTGCCCGACATTTTACGGTTGACGTTGAATAAAACGAACCGCCCTTGGGAAACCGGGGGCGGTTTTTTTATGCCTACCGGGTTTCGCATAATTCATCAGAGGTAAGCCGAGTCCATAATATAGTTGATCAGCGGTGGCCTGTGCTAAAATTATGGAGATAGAATGTCTCTCTTGGAGAAGAAAATGACTGATGATGAATTAAAGGCTTTGGTTGCGGGTCTTGCTGTTGCTCAAGATCGTAC
>CAIMDR010000105.1 GCA_903839795.1 uncultured Methylococcaceae bacterium
ACGATGAAGCAAAGTGATTTCCCCTGAAAAATAATGGGGTTACGAAAGCCAGGTCGCCCTCTAAAAGGCGGATAGCCGGGCAATATAATAGCCTGGTTTTTTTGGTGTCTTCGGTATTTTTTGTTAATAAAGCGCGGTTTTTAGATTATTGGATAGAGTAGGGGGGTTTTAGTACTACAGTAGTTGCTCAACTCGTCGTATAATGCTAGGCTATTTTAGTGATTGTTAGGTGTGGTTTATGCAAATTATTCAGGAAGCGCTCACGTTCGATGACGTTTTATTAGTGCCTGCGCACTCAACTGTGCTGCCACGCGATGTAGAAATGAAGACACAGTTGACGCGAGGGATTACGCTTTATATACCTCTGGTTGCTGCGGCTATGGATACGGTTACTGAGGCTCGGCTTGCCATAGCCATCGCCCAGGAAGGCGGCATCGGTATTATTCATAAAAATATGACCATAGAACAGCAGGCTCGGGAAGTTCTTAATGTTAAGAAATATGAGAGCGGGGTTATTAAAGATCCTATTACGGTTTCCCCCGATGTAAGTATCCGTGATGTTATCAAATTAACCCGAGCCAACAATATTTCCGGTGTTCCTGTGGTTAATGGCGATGAATTGGTAGGTATTGTTACCAGTCGTGATTTACGCTTTGAAACACGTTTTGATGAACCCGTTTCAAAAGTGATGACGCCCAAAGAACGGTTGATTACGGTGAGTGAAAATGCTGATCGTAAAGAAGTCATTGCCCTGTTGCACAAACATCGCATCGAGAAAGTGCTGGTGGTTAATGAATCATTTCATTTACGTGGCATGATTACCGTTAAAGATATTCAGAAAGCCAAAGATTACCCCTACGCTTGCAAAGACGAGTTGGAGCGCTTGCGTGTTGGTGCCGCCGTTGGCACCGGGCAGGGTACCGAAGAGCGTGTGGCGGCGTTGGTTGAAGCGGGCGTCGATGTTATTGTTGTTGACACCGCGCATGGCCATTCGCAAGGTGTTTTGGACAGGATACGTTGGGTCAAACAAAACTATCCTGCCGTTCAGGTGATTGGTGGCAATATTGCAACGGCGGCAGCGGCGTTGGCTTTGGTTGAAGCGGGTGCTGATGGTGTTAAGGTCGGTATTGGCCCTGGTTCTATTTGCACAACGCGCATTGTTGCCGGTGTTGGGGTTCCCCAAATTACGGCTGTCAGTAATGTGGCCGATGCTTTAAAAGGAACCGGTGTACCGTTGATTGCAGACGGTGGTATTCGCTATTCGGGTGATGTTGCCAAAGCCTTGGCTGCCGGTGCACATGCGGTCATGTTGGGTGGTTTGTTTGCCGGTACTGAAGAAGCGCCTGGAGAGGTTGAGTTGTTTCAGGGGCGCTCTTATAAGTCTTATCGTGGCATGGGCTCTCTGGGTGCGATGGCGCAACAGCAAGGTTCCAGTGATCGCTATTTTCAGGAGGAAACTGATTCAGTTGAAAAATTGGTTCCCGAAGGCATTGAAGGTCGCGTGCCTTATAAAGGCAGTTTGCTTGCGGTGATTCATCAGTTGTTGGGTGGTATACGTGCCAGCATGGGTTATACAGGAAGCCAAACCATTGCCATCATGCATGATAAGGCACAGTTTGTGCGAGTAACCAGTGCAGGCATGAGAGAAAGCCATGTCCATGATGTTACTATCACTAAAGAAGCGCCAAATTATCGCTCCGAGTAACACTTAGCGCACAGTTGGACGGGTATTTAAATGGATGATTACGGATAAAGATTATAAACAATCCGTGTAAATCTGTTTTAATTCATGTCCTCCGTGTGCCCCCTCATCCAATATTCAAAGACAATACCGTGAAACAAGAATCCACCAATATCCATACCCACAAAATCCTTATTTTAGATTTCGGTTCACAATACACCCAGTTAATCGCACGTCGCATTCGTGAAATTGGTGTGTATTGTGAAATTTATTCCTGCGAATGCAGCGAGACGGAAATTAAAAACTTTGCGCCCAATGGCATTATATTATCCGGTGGCCCGGATACCGTCACCAGCGGCGATACGCCGCGAGCTCCTGTTGCCGTATTTGAACTGGGTGTGCCGGTGCTGGGTATTTGTTATGGCATGCAAACCATGACAGAGCAAATGGGCGGCAAGGTTGAATCGTCTGATCACAGAGAATTTGGCTATGCGCAAATCAGGGCGCGTGGACACTCAAAGTTACTGGTGGGCATAGAAGATCATCTTTCAGTTGAAGGTTTTGGCTTACTGGATGTGTGGATGAGTCACGGTGATCGTGTTGTTGACTTGCCCAAAGGTTTTGTGACGATTGCCAGTTCAGAGGGAGCGCCTATTGCCGGTATTGCCAATGAAGAAAAATCTTTCTATGCCTTGCAGTTTCATCCTGAAGTAACGCATACCAAACAAGGCGGACGGATTCTGTCTCGTTTTGTGTTGGATATTTGCGGCTGTGAGGCGCTATGGACGGCCAGTAATATTATCGAAGACAGCATAAATGCCGTGCGCGAAAAAGTAGGCAGTGATCACGTTATTTTAGGCTTGTCTGGTGGAGTTGATTCGTCAGTGGTTGCCGCTCTGTTGCATAAAGCGATTAAAGACCAGCTCACTTGCGTGTTCGTGGATACGGGCTTGCTGCGCCTGCATGAGGGCGATCAGGTAATGGCCACTTTTGCTGAACACATGGGCGTTAAAGTAATCAGGGTGAATGCTGAGCAACGTTATTTGGATGCTTTGGTGGGTGTTTCTGATCCTGAACTGAAACGCAAAGTTATCGGCAATCTGTTTATTGAAATTTTTGATGAAGAGGCTGCGAAAATAGCCGATGCAAAATGGTTGGCTCAAGGTACCATTTATCCTGATGTGATTGAATCAGCAGGCTCTAAAAGCGGCAAGGCACATTTAATAAAATCGCATCATAATGTCGGTGGCTTGCCGGAAAATATGATCTTAAAGTTGGTTGAGCCCTTGCGCGAATTGTTTAAGGATGAAGTTAGGCGATTGGGTTTGGAGTTGGGTTTGCCAGCCGACATGGTTTTCCGTCATCCGTTTCCGGGGCCTGGTTTGGGCGTAAGAATTTTAGGTGAAGTGAAAAAGCAGTATGCCGATTTATTGCGTCAAGCTGATGCGATTTTTATTGAAGAACTGTATCGCCATGATCTTTACGATAAAGTCAGCCAAGCCTTTGCGGTATTTTTGCCGGTTAAATCAGTGGGTGTGATGGGCGATGGGCGACGTTATGATTACGTGATTGCCATTCGTGCCGTCGAAACCATCGATTTTATGACCGCTCGTTGGGCGCACTTGCCTTATGATTTTCTTGACCTGATTTCCCGTCGCATTATTAATGAAGTCCCCGGCATTTCCCGTGTTGCTTATGATATATCGGGTAAACCGCCAGCAACCATTGAATGGGAATAAATCCAAGCGGCGATGAAGCCTGGATGCGTTATGCCTTTAGGTTGGCACAACGCGCTGAACAGCAAGGTGAGGTGCCCGTTGGTGCGATCGTTGTTAAAGATGATCTCTGCATCGCTGAAGGGTGGAATATGCCCATTACAACGCATGACCCGACGGCGCACGCCGAGATAGTTGCGTTAAGAAAAGCAGGGCTGGTTTTGGAAAATTATCGACTCTGTGATGCTACGCTATATGTAACGTTAGAGCCTTGTGTTATGTGTATGGGAGCCATCAGTCATGCGCGGATAAAACGTCTGGTTTTTGGCGCGTTTGACACCAAGAGGGGGGCGGTTTGTCATGCGTTGAGTCTTACCGATGCCAGTTTTTTAAATCATCGAATTGACTGGTTAGGGGGCGTTTTAGAAATGGAATGTTCGGAATTGTTAAGCAGTTTTTTTCGGGCCAGGCGCTAACGATAGAATCCTAAAAAATTGTCCACGAAAGGCACGAAATGCACGAAAAAAATAAAGACAAGGGTTGAATCAGTAAAGGCAATTTGAAGCGTGACGGAGTTTTCACACCCGTCATGCTTCATTTTTTTTGCCAAACGTAATTATTCACCTCCCCCTTTGAAAAAGGGGGATTGAGGGGGATTTATCTAATAAAATCTCCCCTAACCCCTCTTTTTCAAAGAGGGGGACTGAATACTTACAGCCAAACTGTTCACTACTTGCGTACAAAAATGAAGGCTGCCAATATATTTTCGTACTTTTTGTGTATAAACTCATTTTTGGGGTTGAATGCAAGCAACATCAGTTCTCTACTCAAGATTCCTCCCGCCATTGTTTGTAGGTGTTAATCAGGGCATTGGTTGAGCAATCATGCCCGGTAATAACGTCATTGTTCTGAAGTTCGGGTAATATAACACCGGCCAATATTTTGCCTAGTTCCACACCCATTTGATCAAATGAATTTATGTTCCAGACGGCGCCTTGAACAAAAATTTTATGTTCGTAAAACGCCAATAGCGAACCCAATGTTTTGGGTGTCAATTTTTTAAACAGGAAAGAATTTGATGGTTTATTACCGTCAAATACTTTGGACGCCACTAAGACAGTATCTGTCTGTTCAGTCGGGCTGAGTTTCTTTTTGACTTCCTCAGCGGTTATACCATTGACTAACGCTTCTGGTTGGGCAAGAAAGTTTGATATTAAAATATCGTGATGTTTTGGTAGTTTGTAATGACTGTTTGCCGCCGCCAAAAAATCGCAAGGTATGAGTTTGGTGCCTTGGTGGATCAACTGGTAAAAGGCATGTTGGCCGTTAGTTCCGGGTTGTCCCCAAATAATCGGGCCGGTGTTGTAATCTACTTTTTCACCTTGCAAGTTAATGCTTTTTCCATTGCTTTCCATATCGCCTTGTTGAAAATAATCAGCGAAACAGCGCATGGATTGATCATAAGGCAGCAAGGCATGAGATTCAGCATTAAAAAAATTGTTATACCAAATTCCCAGTAAGGCCATAATTACCGGTATATTTTGTTCGTAAGGCGTGTTGCGAAAGTGACAATCTGCTTCATAAGCACCTTGCAGCAGTTCTTCAAAATTATCCATGCCGACATATAAGGCAATTGATAAACCAACGGATGACCAAAGCGAATAGCGACCGCCTACCCAGTCCCAAAATTCAAACATGTTGTTGGTATCGATGCCAAAGTTGGCGACATTTTCTGCATTCGTTGAAATAGCCACAAAGTGTTTGGCAATAGTAAGTGGGTCTTTTGCGCTATCAAG
>CAIMDR010000106.1 GCA_903839795.1 uncultured Methylococcaceae bacterium
AGGGGGGTTAGGGGGGATTTGTCCGAGTGTAAAATCCCCCCCCAGCACCCCTTTTCCAAAGGGGGGAGTCGTGCCGTCATTGTAGATTTTATCGAAATCAATATTTCCGGAATGCGCATAAATCAACCCTGGTTTATCGAGGCGATAGCGACCCATCATGCAACCGATGGCGTAAGAAATCAATTCGGCCAAGGTATCGGCTTGGAAACGTTGGGCAAGTTGTTCATCGGTCAAATTGCCGCCGTAACGGTATTTGGGGTTGACGGTCAGGGTGATTTGTTCCAGCGGCACATCAGCGTCAAGTTCGTCTTGCAGTCCGTAGGCATCAATGAACAGGCGGTTGTTTTCTTGTTCGAGGCGTTGCATTTCAGCGATGGTTTGGCGGTTTTGAGTTTGCCAATCCGCATAAATAGTGGATAGATTGTAGGTTGGGTTAGCGGCTTTATTCTCAAATGCCGTCATCCCTGCCGGAATGACGGGTACTGGAGGCGTGGGGTATTGTTCGCGAATCAGAGGGTTTTCGGTGAAATCCCATGAAGTTTCGTAATTGTTCCAGTCTGTTTTTCCAATTGAAATAAGTTCATTTACACTTGAAAAATCATTATTTTCTAACTCTTTCGGATAAGGAAGATTATTAAAATATCCTATGTGAAAGTGCATTGTTGGATTGAGCATTTTAATTATTCCAGATGCAAAAATATTATTGCAAAATGAAAGCACGATTTTCTTATTTGTTTCATTTAATCCAAAAATAGAATGTCCTGTTGAATCATGAATAAATCCTTTAGGGAAAACCCTAAACGCATTAGTTGATGAAGTTATATCTGACCAGCTTACAGATTCTTGGAAGTAATAATTTGGATTTCTAATAACTGAACGTTGCTTATCTTTATCATCAGTGAAATTGCGAATTTCTTCTCCATCATTTTCCCAATTCAAGACAAAATCTTGGTTTCCATACCATTTACGAAATGAACCACCTTTGTTGTAAGGAAACCATTTTTTAGCTGATTGCTTTGCTTTATCACGATTTGCAATTCCAAAACCAACGTGGTTTATTTCAATTTCATGCCATAGACGTAAAAATCTATCATTGTCAGCAGTTGCTAGCCCTTGTCTAGCATCTGAAACTGTACCCAATGCTGGACTATCTGTAAAAATATTTCGAATTTTATCACTTACCCAATAAGCCACTGGACTACCTGGGATTTTCTTAAAATCCTCTTGAACGGTAGCATCAAAACGATGTTGACCTGACAGCAAAGCGCTTTGTTTTTGTTCTTCATTACCCTCAATCAATCGAAAGAAAGTCGGTCGATAAGTTGAAATAGGCTTTTTAGCTAAGACAAACGCTGTCGTTTGCACCACCTCGCCCGATATTTGCCCGAAAGCTCGCGCTCCTAAATGCGCCATGGTGATAAAGGTATGGGTATCAAGCAGTTTTTCACGCATGGCTTGATAACTGGATAAAAACATCCAGCTTTGCATATTCACTTGAGCGTTGTAACCGTTGTCTTTTAGTAAATCAAAAGCTCGCTCCATAAACATCGCAAACAAATCCGACTTACTGTCAGGAAAGTGTTTTTGAGCAAAAATCTTTAACTCAGGATTCATGCCCTTGCCGCCCATATACGGCGGATTGGCGATAACCGCATCATAACGCTGAGCCAACAACCAAGCTTGTTGCACAAACGGCATTAACTTAATTGCAGCCGGTTTTTGAAAACTATCACCTTGCTCAATCAGGGTTTGTAATTGG
>CAIMDR010000107.1 GCA_903839795.1 uncultured Methylococcaceae bacterium
CGCACCTGATGATTTATAGGGAATCCCTATTTGATAAATAGCATGAACGTTGTAGGTTTCGATTATAGAACACGGATGACACTGATTTATACAGATTTTAACGGATTTTATTTTTAGTTGAGAATATGTTAAATATAGGTAATATTTTCACGAGATTAAAAAACTTATATTATCGGCGTTTATCAGTCAAATCCGTGTTATCTGTGTGCTATTGTTTAACGCCGATGTAGGCCGGAATAAGGCTTTTCGAGCGCAAGCGAGAATAAGCGTTTCCGGCATTCTGTAATGTTTAACTGGGTGCGCATCGCGCACCACAACCATGCCAGAGAAATAAACCCAATAAGCTACGGGTAGAAAACAATAAAAAACCGTTTAGTTGATGCAGTCTTAGGTGCGCGATGCGCACCCTACCGGCTCCGGCGTGGGAATGTCGCAGTGACGCTGGAGAGTTGCCGGATAAATTCTCACGCTGGAGCGTGGGAACCAGGCGGAAAAAAATTTCTATTATCCGTGTTTATCAGTCAAATCCGTGTCATCTGTGTGCTATTGTTTAAGGCAGCATTAACAGTGCGTGGATTTTAGAGTCCAGTTGTTCCGGCGTTTCATTACTGGCGAAAGCGGTAACGGTTGAACCATCCCGAGCTATCAGGTATTTATAAAAATTCCATTCGGGTGCTTGGCCGGTGACTTGAAGTAATTGTTTAAAAAAAGTATTGGCCTCTGTGCCTGAAACGGCACTTTTTTCCACCATTGGAAACGTGACGCCGTAGTTGATATAACAAACTTTGGCTGTTTTTTCCGACTCATCAAACTCCTGATTAAAATCATTGGAAGGGAAGCCGACAACAACCAAGCCTTGGGCTTTATATTTTTGATACAGCGCTTCAAGACCTTTAAATTGGGGGGTGTAGCCACAATTACTGGCGGTATTGACGGCGAGAATGACCTTGCCTTGAAATGCCTTACAAAAATCAAGCGTTTCGTTTGATCTTAATTTATTCGCGTTATAATTCAGTAAAGAGGAACAAGGTTCTGCCCTGACGGCTGAAATTGAAAAAAACAGCATGCCAGCCAGTAAAATTAGTTTTTTCATGAGTATACCTTTTGATTGATACCTAAAACCTCATTTAGCCACAGATTTACACAGATAAGCACTGATAATACATAATGTTACGTCACTATTGATGATTTACCAAAAGGGTGATCAAAAGAATTGATCTAACATGTTGTTTATCTGAGTAAATCCGTGTTTATCTGTGGCTCAAGTACGTTTTTTAGGTTGATGGGTTAACAGTTAACTTACCCGTTCTGGGTAAAAGTCAACCTCCCATTACTGTTTAGCCTTCTAATTTTCCAGTAGCCATGTCCATTTTCAGCGTGTTCTTCAAACTATTCGCCAAGAGACTTGGCAACAGCCCGTTGAAACACGGCTTCATCGGGTTTGATACCGGTCCACTCTTCAAATATCTGCATCGCTAATTGCACCAACATTTCCACACCGTCTACAATCGGGCAGCCTTTGTCACGCGCCGTCTTCAAAAATGGTGTTATGCGGGGATTGGTAATAACATCGACTACGGTTGTACGCTTGGAAACAAGCTCCCAACGTACCGGTACGGGTTCCAATTCGGGCGCAGCTCCCAAGTGAGTGGCGTTCATCAGAATATCGGTATTGTCCGGAACCAAAACTTCACCGGTCCATTGCATCCACTCAGCGGGAACGCCTGATGCTTGGGTTACGGTTTGAGCAACCTCGATTCCTTGAGACTCCCTTCTTGTTATGAGGGTCAGGTGTGCAGCGCCTGCCCATGCCAGTTCAACTGCCATCGCCCGGCCAGCACCACCGGCTCCAAGCATAACAACGCGCTTACCTTTGACAGGCGTTATCTTTTGTATGGCCTTGACGACACCTTTACCGTCATTGTTGTGCCCAATAAGGCGTCCATCCTTGACGGTCATATAATTGGCCGCACCAATCGCCTTGACATCGTTATCAACTTCATCCAGATGAGGGATGGAGATTATCTTGTAAGGTACGGTGATACAAGCACCTGCAAAGCCTAATGCCCTTATACCCGCTATCGCCGCAGCAATGTTGTTTTCCGAGCTAATGTCACATTTCCAGAACTGCCAGCGGAGACCATAGTGAGCATAAACCTCATCGAACATTTGGTCGATGGGGTTTTCTGCAACAGGATGACCCAGCATAGTGGTCATCTGCTTTTGTGGGGGTAAATTAGCGTTTGACATAAATTCTCAGCTATTAAAAAAATAGAGCACGGATGACACCGATTTGACGGATAGACACGGATCAAATACTTTTTTATCCTATAAAAAATATTATCTAAAACACTGGCATCCTTCATAGAAGCCCAAAAGTAGTTGACACTTTTTTTATCACACAAAAATGCAAATAATCTTTGTAGGTCGGGTTAGGCGCTAGCCGTAACCCGACACAGACAGTACGATTTGTCGGGTTACGCTGTCGCTAACCCGCGTCGGATATTTGCAAAAAGTGTAAACAGAGGAATGAAAGATGCCAAAAATACCCTCCCTTTATTATCAGGAGCTGCTTTAACATCCAGCTTCAGCTCTAATTTATTGTGCCGCCAGTTAATAAAAATAAAAAATTTCAAAGCCTTAATTTTCGGTGTCAAGAAGCAGATTACCGTTAGGTAACCAATCACACTAAGTCGCATGACTTTGAATGTTATTTAGGTGCGACGTATGCTAAAATTCTTTATGGCCAATACCCAAAATCCCCGTCCCTAATTGACGAAATTGCAGGTACTGGCAACATCACCACAACCTCACCATTTTACGACGGGTTAAGCATCCCTATGTTTAAAGGCAGCTTATTTAAAAAAACAGGACTTGCCTGGACGATACTTGGCATCGGCTTGCTGGCGACCCTATTTATCAGCCTTCAGGTCAAGCAGGGCATTGACCAAGCGGCGGTGAGACAGTTTGCTTTCACTTGCGACCAAGTCACCCTTAAAATTCAGGAACGACTGGGTGCCTATGCACTTATTCTTCGAGGCGGCAGCGCTCTTTTTGCTGCGTCAGTCTCGGTAGAGCGCAAAGAATGGCAAGCCTACGCCGATAGACTGCAATCAGAACAAAATTTTCCCGGCATACAGGGGTTTGGATTTGCACAAATGATTCCGGCTGATCAACTTGTCTCCCACATCGCCAAGATTCGCAAAGAGGGCTTTCCTGACTACACCATAAGCCCAATCGGCAAACGCGACATCTACACATCTGTCATCTACCTTGAGCCGTTCCGTGACCGTAACTTGCGTGCTTTTGGTTACGACATGTACACCGAACCCGTCAGGCGAGCCGCTATGGAACAAGCACGCGATACCGGCATTGCGACACTGTCCGGCAAGGTTGAACTGGTACAGGAGACAGGTACTGATGTCCAGGCAGGCGTTTTGATGTATGCTCCCGTCTATCGCAACGGTGCTCCGGTAAACACGGCCCTGCAAAGGCGGACGGCGCTGTTCGGTTGGGTTTACAGCCCTTATCGTATGAATGATCTTATGAACGGTATCTTGGCCGACTGGGAGCGCCATGAAGGCAAAACAGTTGACCTGACTATCTACGATGGACGAGAGGCAACACTTGCCAGTCTGCTGTTCGACAACCAACCAGCCATCGCCTCTGATGACCATTCGCTATTCTACCAGCAACGAACCATCGACTTTAAAGACCATCAGTGGCTGCTGGTGCTTGATCGTAACGGCACTCTGTCAGTCATCAACTACTTGCCGGCATGGGCAGTATTGGGCGGTGGCTTTGCGCTCAGTGGCTTGCTGTTTGGATTGATGCGTTCGATGACAAACACGCAAGCCACCGCCGTTCGTATCGCTGAAGGACTGACCGCAGAAATTAGGCAAGGTCAGAAATTATTGAACCAGAGTCAAAAAAAGATTCATCTCCTGCTAAATTCCACTGCCGAGGCAATATACGGTATTGACACGAACGGTGACTGTACATTCTGCAATAATGCCTGTCTTCATCTGCTGGGCTACCAGCATCCTGATGATCTGCTTGGCAAGAACATGCATTGGCAAATTCACGGAAAATATGCCGATGGTACGCGCTTTCCCGTTGAAGATTGCCGTATCTTTCAAGCCTACAGGAAAGGCGAACGTATGCATGTAGACGACGAAGTGCTTTGGCGCTCTGATGGCAGCTCTTTTCCGGCCGAGTATTGGTCGTATCCGGAAAGTGAAAGTGGCGTGATTGTAGGCGCTGTGGTTTCATTTGTGGATATTACGGAGCGGAAAGAAGTACAAAAGGCACTGGATCTGCAAATGCAACTTCAGCAGCAGGCAAAGGAAGCTTTACGGATAAATAATGAAGAACAACGCGCTATTTTTGATTCCGTAACATCGGGTATCGCACTGATTAAAGAGGGCTTTATCCTGCGCTGTAATCGCAAACTGGAAGAACTGTTTGGTTATGCCTCAGGGGAGCTTGACGGCCAGTCAACGCGCCTGTGGTATCCGGATGAAGCGGCCTATCAAGCAGACAGTCATTTTGTATATCAGGAGATTTCAAATGGCAAGTTTTACCACATTGAACGACAGCTAATCTGCAAGGACGGCAGACTTTTTTGGGCCAGACTTTCAGGACAAGCCTTGGAGAGCGAAGACCCTGCCTTAGCGGTCGTTGAGATTATCGACAATATTACCTTTGAGCACGAAGCCGCCGATGCTTTGCTCAAAGCCAAGGAAATGGCCGAGGATGCGACCCGGACAAAATCGGAATTTCTGGCTAATATGAGTCATGAAATCCGAACGCCCATGAACGGTGTGTTAGGCATGTTGGACTTGCTGCGCGAGACTGAAATGACACCTACCCAACTGGATTGGCTTGAAACGGCTCATAGCTCCGGCGAAATTTTGCTGGCAATTATCAACGACATTTTGGACTTGTCCAAGCTGGAAGCGGGTAAGGTTGAAATTGAGCAGGTTAATTTTAATCTTGTTGATCTGGTTGACGATGTGTGTGCAGCAATGGCGGGACAAGCTCATGCCAAGGGACTGGCGTTAAACTGTTTATTGCCTGCCGATCTGTTTTTACGCTGGCGTGGCGACCCCTTGCGTATCCGCCAAGTGTTGACTAATTTAATCGGTAATGCCGTTAAATTTACCGATCAGGGTGAAATTTCTGTCAGCGTCTCCCAAACCCCTCTGTCTGATAGCCGGGATGAGTTGCGTTTTGAGGTACACGATACCGGTATCGGCATTTCACCGGCCACACAGTTAACGTTATTTAAGTCTTTTACCCAGGCGGATAGCACGACTTCACGTAGTTTTGGCGGCTCGGGGCTAGGCTTGTTCATCAGCAAAAAATTGGTCGAGCTCATGGGCGGCACCATAGACGTAAACAGCGTTCAGGGAGTAGGCTCCTGTTTTTGGTTTACCTTGCCCCTGGCACAAAGTGAAAGCATTGAGATAACCGAGTCATTTTACGACCTTGCCGGCAAACGTACCTTGATTGTTGATGATAATGCCACCAACCGTAACATATTAAGTACCTATTTAAGCCGGTGGGGCTTGGAGGTCAGCGCGTTCGACAATGGCAGCGCCGCATTAATGCAATTGCAAACCTCCGCCTTGCAGGGAGTGATCTACGATTTAATCGTGATGGATATGCAAATGCCGACGATGGACGGTTTAACCTTGGCAAAATATCTGGCTGAAATACCTGCGTTAGCAAAAATTCCGATTATTTTATTATCATCGGGTGATCAGCTTAAGCTTGCTGATTATCAAAACACCGGAATTATCCAACACTTGTTGAAGCCCGCACGTCAAGTGCAACTCTTTGATGCGATTGTCAATGCGTTACAGGGCGGCTCACGCCCCGACCAAAAACCGGCACTGACTGAACGTCAGTGGCCTGACTATAAAGATAAAAAAGTATTGGTTGTGGAGGATAACAAAGTCAATCAAAAAGTCATTATTGCCAAGCTGTCCAAATACGGCATCGTTCCGGATCTTTCTGAAAACGGTCAGCTAGCCCTCGCTATGTTGGCGCAACACACCTACGATTTGATCTTGATGGATTGTCAAATGCCGGTGATGGATGGCTATGTTGCCACCCGCGAACTGCGGTTATTGGAAGCCCGACTGGGCTTGCCTCGGCAAACCGTGGTCGCGTTCACTGCCAATGCACTGAAAGGCGAACGGGAAAAATGTCTGGCCGCCGGGATGGATGATTATTTAGGCAAACCGATTGTTGCAGAACAATTAGCAGCCATCTTGGCAGGTCGCTTGGGGTCACGACCGACTGCAACAGCATCGGCTTTAAACGTTGAAATAAACGCCAACATGAGTATTTGGAACGCCACATCTGCACTTGAAAACCTTAATGGTGATAACGCATTACTGGACGAAGTGATAACGCTATTTTTAATAGAAGCCCCCAAGCAACTCAATGAATTAACCACCGCTCAGGCAGAAGGTAATCTTCCTGACCTGGCAAATGCGGCGCAAGCCATTAAGGGAGCCGTTGCTGAATTTTATGCCGAACCGGTAAAAGAATGCGCCTTACTCTTGGAACAAACAGCACGTAAAGGTCAGTCTGCTGATTACCAGAGCATGATTGATGACTTGGTAAACAAGGTGACGAATTTAATCAGGAATCTGCGCTTGGCGAAAACCTCAAATCAATACTTCGGACATTTTTAAGTTATACATTTTCAGATAAATAATTTGGCTACCAACTTAACGCGGGACATAGTCGAGACTTAACCGTTCGTCCTGAGCCTGTCGAAGGGTGAACGGTTAAGTCGTTCATGGTTCGACAGGCTCACCACGAACGGCTTAACCTCAAACTGTCCCGTCTTAAGTTGGTAGCCAA
>CAIMDR010000108.1 GCA_903839795.1 uncultured Methylococcaceae bacterium
AATGCGGGAACTGTTTGAAGAAAACGAAGCCTTTCGCCAAATGATGCTTAGCAACAACAGCGTGCCGCCTGCAATCCCCAAAGATATTGGCGAGTTAAGCATTGTTTCTTATGCCAACGAGATGATTACCAACCCGCCGGGAGTGCCGGTTTTAATTTTGGCGGAAGATGACTTTTTTCTGCATTCGGGTTCTGCACTGCCCGGAAATGTTCACATACTTTCAACGCATGCCTTTTTGGAAACGCTTTATGAATTGGGACACATTCCTGCTGCCCAAGCACTCTGGGAAACCATTCAAGGTCAACGTCCCGGCGTGAATACGACTCACGTTGATCGACAAGCCGGAAAGATCAATACCGAGTGGCAAAGCACTATCGATAATGAAAAGACCCGGCGTTTTGAAACAAAACAGAACGCCAAAAAAAAATCCCCCTAAGCCCACTCTTTTTAAAGATAGTACGATTTGTCGGGTTACGCTTTCGCTAACCCGCGATGGTTATTGCAAAATTTACAGCACCAACCGAGTCGCCAATAAATCAAAATTGGCAGTGGCCTGATACGGTAACACCCCCAGCATAGGAACATCCAAAGCCGTTTTAATAGTGTGTATATTTTCATCCGGCTTTAGCATGTCGGGATCTACGCAGACGGCTATCCAGCCGGCACACGGTATGCCTGACTGTTGTATCGCCCGATACGTTAATTTTGCATGATTGATGCAACCCAGCTTGATGGCAACGACCAGGATGACCGGCAATGCCAGCACTGTTGCCAAGTCACTGATATCTTCATGGTCATTTAGTGGGGCATACCAACCACCGGCACCTTCGACCAAGACGATTTCAGCCATTTCTTTCAAGACAGTAAAGTGCTCGACAACGGTAACCAGATTGACCGGATTGTTGATGCCAG
Organism: uncultured Methylococcaceae bacterium; assembly: GCA_903839795.1. Lineage (GTDB taxonomy): Bacteria > Pseudomonadota > Gammaproteobacteria > Methylococcales > Methylomonadaceae > Methylobacter_C. The sequence continues at coordinate 913 of CAIMDR010000108.1, forward strand.
CAATATGTGGCGAGACGGGTAATTGATAGGCGTAAGGATTGAGCAAGTCATACTCAAGGTGTAATGACGCATTTTCTTGTATCAACAAGGCATCTTCATTTTTCAATTGGCCGTCTTGATTAAAGCACCCGGCGGCAACCGGTTTCATGCCGACAACGGTTTTTCCCTGCTGCTTAAAATAACGCATCAGCGCAATGGTCGCCCAGGTTTTTCCTGCGTTGGTATCGGTACCGGTTATAAAATAGCCTTTTTCCATAATCGATTACACCTTGGCAATAACGCTAATAACTTCAAAGGTCGCTGGAATCTGATCACTGACTTTATGTTTTTCGTAAGCCGTAATCATTTTCTGCATGGCTGTTTTGGTGGTTATTTTTTTATTACGACCGGCAACCACATGCTGCGCACCCAAGTTTTTTAATTCTTGCATCAAGGTCCAAACAGATTGATAACGCGAAATATAAACTGTGCTTTTGAGCTGACTGTTTTTAAATCCTGCTTGCAACAGAAAGTGTTTAAGCTGTTCTTCGCTATAAAATTCGTTAACGTGGCTATAATGATCAACGGTAGCCCAGGCGCTTTTTAATTCGTGTAATGTTTGTGGGCCAAAGGTAGAAAAAACCAACTGACCTTCCGGTTTCAACACGCGTTTAATGTCGGTAAAAACAGCATCCAGGTTACGACACCATTGCAAGGCAAGATTAGACAATACGGCATCAATACATTGCCCGCCAAGCGGCAAATGTTCTGCATCTGCGCAGACATAGCTAATATTTGACTTATCAGCCAGTTTGCTTTGTGTTGCTTGCAGCATCGGTAAGGCAATATCCAGTGCTATCATGGTTTCATAACGCGAACGCGCCAACAATTCACCGGTTAAAAAGCCCGTACCACAACCCAAATCCAACAGTGCACCTGTCAAATGGGTCGTATCAATGGCTTGGAGTAATTCTCTGCCCACGGTACGCTGTAATTCGGCAACATTATCATAAGTTTTTGAAGCGGCTGCAAATGAGCGCTTAATTCCGGTTTTATCCAAAGTCATTTTTGTCCATAAAACGGGAAATAAGGGCTATTATCTCTTCGGGGTGTGATAAAAATGGCACATGCCCTGCCCTGTCAATAATGGTCAGTTCTATTTTAGGCAAAAGCGCCTGCATGTTTTGCCCTGCATTAACGGGTACTAACGTATCTTTACCGCCTAATATCACGGACACAGGCACGTTTAGGTTCGACAAAGCGGGTCGTAAGTCTGCCTGTTTGAGTATCTCCAGACCACCTTGCAAGGTTTCTTGAGCGGGTGCATTACATTCCATGATCGCCGCTTTAAGGGTTTTTAATAAGGTTTTGTAATTCGGCAAGTTGTTTACTTGCAAGGATAAAAAACGCTGCAACGTTGCTTGACAATTTTCATTCAACTGGCCTGCAAACGCATCCAGCGACTCAACCGCTATACCTGGCCAGTGCGTTGATTGCGTAAATAAAGGATTACCCGCCAGCAAAACCAGTGAATTGACACGCTCAGGAAACCGGTTGGCTATATCCAGCACCACCGTCGCACCCAACGACCAACCCAACCAGCAACTGCTTTCATTTGACACGGCATTAACCAGTGCCTCACTGACCTGCTCGAGAGTAAACGAATGAATCTTTTTACTCTGTCCATGCCCCGGTAAATCAATACAAGTCACTTGATGATTTTTTGCCAACTGCCGCGCAAAATCTCGCCAAATACCACTGTGCATCGCCCAACCATGCACCAGAACAATAGGCTTGCCTTTACCGAAAGTTTGCTGATGGATTTTAATCATGTTAAATGCAGGTTCAAGGTGCAACCCCGACCGCATAGACATCAATTTAAGACATTTCACCACGAAGACACGAAGAGCACGAAGAAAAACCAAAGAAAAATCTTCGTGCTCTTCGTGTCTTCGTGGTGAACAGTTTTTGCCCTTGCAAGCCTCGTCACGCTTCAACTTTAAACTTGCCAATAAAAAATCCCTGCTTTTCTTCGTGCTCTTCGTGTCTTCGTGGTGAACAGTTTTTGACCTTGCATTCATTATCTGGCCGCCTTATTCAGCGCATCCAGTAACCGGTCAACTTGGCATTCTTCATGCAATGCTGAAAATGTCACTCGTAAACGGGCGCTGCCTTTGGGTACTGTCGGCGGTCTGATGGCACTGACCAAAAATCCCGACTTTAACAAATCATTGCTGATAGCGACTGCCCGTTGACTATCGCCGATTATGATCGGTTGGATTGCAGACGTTATATGATTTGAATTAAGGCTTGTAGCATCAAGCGGATTAACCACGTCCAAACCCAACTGCCCTGCCCCTACTCTAAAACGATCAGCCAACTTTTTAAGTTTATCTCTGCGCCAATTTTCTGCGATGACAATTTTTAAACTGGCTCGCGTTGCTTCAGCGACTGCCGGAGGTAACGCCGTGGTATAAATATAGGTGCGGGCTTTCTGGATCAAGGTTTCAATCAACTCATCAGATCCCGCTATAAACGCACCAAAAGTACCAAAACCTTTGCCCAGCGTACCCATCAATATCGGCACATCTTCTTGGTTAAGCCTGTAATATTCCAAAAGCCCGCCGCCATGCTCACCGATGACACCCAGTCCGTGCGCATCGTCCACCATCAACCATGCAGCACCGGCTTTTGCGGTATCCGATAAAACTTGTAGCGGTGCAAAGTCACCGTCCATACTGAAGACGCCATCGGTTACAATCAATTTATTACCCGTAGCTTTGTTAAGATGAACCGTTAGATTTTCAACATCAGCATGGGCATAACGTTTAAACCGTGCACCGGACATCAAACCACCATCCAGTAACGAGGCGTGATTTAAACGATCTTCAAATACCGCATCACCCCGACCTAACAAGGCCGACATGACACCGATATTAGCCATATAACCGGTAGAAAATAATAAAGCCCGATCACGACCGGTAAAAGCGGCCAACTCTTCTTCCAGAGCATGATGCGAGGTACTATGTCCACAGATTAAATGTGCGGAACCGCTGCCAACACCGTAGCGATCAACCGCTGTTTTAAAAGCGCTAACCACCTCGGGATGATTTGCCAAACCCAGATAATCATTACTGCAAAAATTAACGCAATTTTTGCCGTCAATAAGCAGATTTATCCCTTGAGGTGCATCGATAACCCGTCTGGAACGATACAAACCAGCCTCGGCAATAGCCTTCAGTTTATCGGGTAACTGTGAAAATGCAGCCGTCATCCCGCGTAACTTGAACCGCCGGAATACACGCCCAAGCGTTCAAATAAAGCCAAATCATGGTTGGTCATGGGATTGTCGGTGGTTAATAATTTATCACCGTAAAAAATGGAATTTGCACCCGCCAGAAAACATAAGGCCTGCATTTCATCACTCATTTTGCTGCGACCTGCCGACAAACGCACTCGCGATTGTGGCATCATAATCCGGGCAACAGCCAAAGTTCTGATAAAAATAATCGAGTCCAGCGCCTCAGTCCCCATTAACGGCGTGCCTTCAACCTGAACCAGCATATTAACCGGTACACTTTCAGGATGTTTAGGCATATTGGCCAACTGAATTAACAACTGGGCGCGGTCAACAGCACTTTCACCCATGCCAACGATACCGCCACAGCACACATTAATACCGGCATCTCTAACGCGTGCCAAGGTATCCAAACGATCCTGATAGGTTCGGGTAGTAATCACTTCGGAATAATAGTCTTCAGAAGTATCCAGATTATGATTGTAATAATCCAGACCGCCTTCCTTTAACCGGAGGGTTTGGGCATCGGTCAACATACCCAAGGTTACACAGGTTTCCATGCCCAGCGCTTTAACACCCTGAACCATCTCTATCACTCGTTCAACATCTTTATCTTTGGGTTTACGCCAGGCAGCCCCCATACAAAACCGCGAAGCACCTTGATCTTTGGCTTGTTGGGCAGCCTTTAAAACCGCGTCAACCGGCATTAATGCCTCCGGTGTCAAGCCTGAATCATACCGCGCACTTTGCGGACAGTAGCCACAATCTTCCGAACACGAACCGGTTTTTATACTTAATAAGCTACTAATTTGAACTTCGTTAGGATCAAAATGCTCTCTATGGACAGTTTGGGCTTTAAAAACCAGATCATTAAAAGGTAACGCATAGAGTGCTTGCACTTCATCCAGTTGCCAATCATGGCGGATGTCAAGAGAATCGGGTCGTTTAATGGCAGGGTTTGCAGGCATTCGGTAATCTCCAGCGACAGTCAATAAATTATGAGTAACAAGCAATGACAGCATTCGTCAACCTGTTAAAATGAAAAGGGTACACAACTGGAGCAATATTATACAGGATTACCTGCTTCCGCCTACCTGCATCTTGTGTGGCAATAAAGGATTTGAGTCGCGTGATCTATGTGACCCGTGTTATCAGCGCTTACATAAGAATAATCAGTGCTGTTATCGCTGCGCTGAAATTTTTGAAATTTCCGTAACCTCGCCTACTTTATGCGGACGCTGCTTAAGTACAAAACCGGCCTTTGACGAAACTTACGCGCCCTTTATTTATCAGGGCGAAATGCGCCATCTGATTACGACATTAAAATTTGGATCACATCACAAAAATGCACGTTTACTGGGTCTGTTATTGGCTGATCACCTTAAAAAAACAGCGCAAAGACCGGACTTGATACTACCTGTTCCCCTGCATAAAAGCCGTTACCGCGAGCGCGGTTTCAATCAGGCGATAGAAATTGCCAAAACAGTTTCCAAAGAATTACAAATCCCGTTAGACCTGAGCAGTTGCCTTAGGCATCGCCACACCCCGCATCAAATAGCGTTGACCGCCAAACAACGTCATATTAATATAAAAAATGCGTTTTCAATGAGTAAACCCATAAACGCACAGCATATTGCCATACTCGATGACGTAATGACTACCGGCTCAACCGCGCATGAACTGGCAAGGTTATTAAAAAAAGCCGGCGTGAGTCGTGTGGATGTTTGGGTGTGCGCCAGGGCATAACACGGGGTTTCTTCAGACTTATTTATCATTGGACGAGGCTATCGGTTGTATAACTTTTTAGGTTGTAATAAACTCACTTCCGAGCAATTATTGCTTAATGAAAGTTGAAACACCCTAAAAATAATAATACCGGAGAGATAAATGAGCGCAACACCAGAAACGACCCCAGAAAAAGAATTAACATTATATGAAAGAATCGGTGGAGCAGCGGCTGTTGATGCCGCTGTGGATGTTTTTTATCGCAAAGTACTATCGGATTACCGTATTAACCGTTTTTTCGACGACATTGATATGGAAACCCAAGCCGTCAAACAAAAAGCTTTTTTTACTATGGCATTTGGCGGCCCCAATAACTATACCGGTGCAGATATGCGCAAAGCCCATGCCCGCTTGGTTAAGATGGGCTTAAATAATGATCATTTTAATGTCGTTATGGAGCACTTGGGCGCAACCATGACGGAGCTAAATGTTCCCCCGGAACTTATTGCTGAAGCGGCTGCCATTGCTGAAAGCACCCGTAATGACATATTAGGTAAATAAAATTCTTCCGGGCATGGACTCGGTATGGTTATCATTGCAGTTTTTTAAATACACGACAAATCTGCTACAAATGGGGTTAACATAAACGTAAATCCTAAGCGTTCCAAAAGTGTCGGGTTAGGTTACACTAATTTAATCCGACCGCTTTCGATGTAATTATTCACCTCCCCCTTTGAAAAAGGGGGATTGAGGGGGATTTATCTAATTAAATCTCCCCTAACCCCTCTTTTTCAAAGAGGGGGACTGAATACTTACCTTTCGATAGCTGGGATATCCCATACATTTTCCTGCCAGTTACTGACCTTATGCTGGTTATAATTACTTTTGTGAGCATTTCATAGAATCACATTCTTACTATCAAGCAAGGTGAAATTAGTTTTATTATCTTGAGATACCATTAAATATAGCCATTACAAAATATGTAAATCGTCGGCATGATTTAGGATAATCTGTAAACATTTTTTGGAATAGTGAATTGCCGGCATCCGTTTTAATCAACACAGCTCATTAAGTGTAAGCACTTAAATAAGCATAGTGAGGAGATAAAATCATGGTTACATCGCGTTCTAAAAATAAAAAGGAGGCAATAAACTCAGGGGGGAATTTACCAAAACAGAATCTTACGGTCACGACCCAGATTGATACACAAAATGACATTGCCACACAATCAAAAAACTTTGCATTGAAATTCAGCTTATTAAAAAATAAACGTAAAGCTGATGCAAATACCGAACAAGATAAATCGACATTTCCCTTCACACAAAATGAACAAACCGGTTCTGTTCCTGATGAATTAAACCTCGAACAGACAGCCTCCAAAAAACCGACGATTACACCGGGTTGCGATAGCGAACACCTACTTCAGGAAAAATGGGACACTCGCGACAGAGCCTTGAATTTTTATGATCGGCAAGTTCTTGATTACCTTGCGCCCAAGATGCAGGAATTTATAGCCCGCCAGGAATTTCTGTTTGTTGCGTCAGCTGATCGTAACGGTGAGTGTGATTGTACTTCAAAATTTGGTAAACCCGGTTTTATCCGGGTACTCAGTAATAAATACCTGATGTATCCTGAATTCAGGGGCAACGGCGTTTTTGCAAATAGCGGAAATATCACTGAAAACCCACATATCGCCCTGCTAATGATAGATTTTATCAAGGATACCATAGGACTTCATGTTAATGGTAAAGCCAGAATTGTTACCAATGATGAGTTGCTGCGATTAGCCGACAAATTACCCCAAGATGTTATTGAAGAAATTCATCAGGAAGGTAAAAAATGCCCTGAACGTTGGATGATGATAGAAGTTGAAGAAGCTTATATTCAATGTTCCAAACATATTCCGTTGATGAAAAAGCTGGATAAACAAATTGATTGGGGCACTGACAATATTGCCGCAAAAGGCGGCGATTATTTTCAGTTGATGGATATTCCACTATATGACCGCTTGGGCGGGGATAAAGCCATGGAGGTCTGTGTGGATCTGTTTTATCAAAAAGTACTAAATGATGATTTGGTGAGTTCTTTTTTTAAGGATATTGATATGGCGAGTCAACGCCTGAAACAGAAATCATTTCTGGCAATGGTTTTTGGTGGCCCCTATCACTATTCGGATGCTGATCTTCGTGCCACACATAAACCCTTAATTGAAAAGTCGGGATTATCTGACGAACATTTTAACCGAATACTTGAGATTTTTAAGGAAACATTAACCGAGCTAAATATTTCTGCCAATGAACAGCAGAGTGTAATGGAAATCCTTGAAAGTACCCGAGATGCTGTATTAAACCGATAAGGAACGTACATAAAATAACTTGACCCTTTATATCCCCTCACCCCAGCCCTCTCCCGAGGGAGAGGGAGCAAGATGCCTAAGTTATTTCATGCGTATTCCTAAGCACACTGACTGAATCTTGTTAAACAGGCACACCCGTTAAGGAGCGATCATGATGAAAAAAGACACCTTTCAACAGGATGATAATACCTTCTGGAAACAAACCTTTTTCGCCAATCAAAAACGTGAACCTCCATTACTAGACACCCGATCAAACATCACCCAGCACCATCACGAAAAGATCGGTGATGCTGGCGCTCTTTGGTTAAAGCTATTATTTCAGGGAAAGGTCACTGCGCAAAATAATGACGATAAAGTGCTTATTTACAAGTTGGGGGTCGTCGTTTATGAAATCCCGTTGCCGTCTCTGAAACAGAAAACGGTTATCGGCAGCCACCCGAATGCCGATTTACAACTGGAATCGCCAAAAATAGCACTGTTTCATGCAGCTATCCTCAACAAGAACGAAAAGTTCTACATTGAAAGCCTGGATGATAACAATGGTATCCTGATTAAAAACAAAAAGCTGAAACTCAAAACACCCGTTCAGATCCATGATGGCATGCAAATAGATATTCCAGGCTATCGACTGGAATTTTCTATGGCTAATGCAACCGGTGCTAACGATGACGACGCATTTGAAGCGGATGAACTGGATGACATCCCCGATTTTTTCTATAAAACACCGCCGCCGCCATCCAGTTCATTATTGACTAATCTGATCGAGAATCCAAGTCACATAAAAACATGGGACGAAGGCATTACTCGGTTAAAAGTCACCGGTATTATTGAAGAAACCCATGACTGCAAGACGTTCCGCTTGATGGGTGAAGAACCACTGCTATTTTCTTATAAACCTGGACAATTTGTTACCTTTATCTTGACTATTAACGGTCAGGAAATTAAGCGTTCCTATAGCATGTCCTCCAGCCCTTCAAGACCCTATTTGCTGGAAGTGACTATCAAAAGGATGCCGGGGGGACTGGTCTCAAACTGGCTTTGTGATCACGTCAAATTGGGTGACATCTTAACTATTAAAGGGCCCACAGGAAGATTTACCTGTTTCAATTATCCCGTTAAAAAAATACTGTTTATTGCCGCAGGCAGTGGCATTACCCCCATTATTTCCATGAGTCGCTGGATTGCAGACACAGGTTCATGCGTAAATGTTAAATTACTGGCTTCATTTAAATCACCGCCAGACATTATATTTCGCAAGGAACTTGAAATGCTGTCCGCTCGTAACGCGAATTTTAATGTCGCAATAACAGTGACATCCGGATGGCGTGGTACGGAATTCTGGACAGGATTTACCGGGCGGGTTAATCATCATTTACTGAATTTGTTTGTGCCGGATATACATGAACGCGATATATTTTTGTGCGGACCGGAAACTTTTGCACATAATATAAAAAAAATATTACATGACCAAGGCTATGACATGTCGCACTTTCATACTGAAAGTTTCGGTTCGGGGCGTTCGGCACAAGCCTCGGGAAATATAGCCCAATCATTACCACTAAAAGGTACCTTACACAAAGTCACTTTTACCCAATCCGGCAAAACCGTCGATACCGATGAACATATTACACTGCTGGAACTGGCCGAAGCACACGGTATTGAAATTGATTACAGTTGCCGCAGTGGTATCTGTGGTGAATGTGAAGTTAAGTGTAAAGGCACTGTTAACATTAAGTCTTTTTGTGAAATTGACCCCAAAACCAGAAATGCCGGATTTGTCTACACCTGTTGTAGCACTGCCACCTCTGACCTTGAGCTTGACAGTTAAGAATAAATTGACACTAACTTTATTACTGTGATTTTTTTCTTGAGTGAGCTCAACACGGCTTCAGGGGAAAATTAACTAAAGGTAACATTAATAAAATTTACTGCCAAAAATAAAAATCACCTATTATAGTACCAGGCAGTAACGACAGCAGTCACATTGAGTTGGTTTTTTATGAGGGTTTTATGAAGCATTTGTTATTATTTATGACGTCTATCATGCTGTTAAGCTATGGTCACACTGCGTATGCCAGTAAGCAAATTAAAAATCCTAAGCAAGAAACGTTGCAATGTGCCGCATTCAGCCCTTATGTGGGCGAGTTTAATCCTAATTATGGAGCGCATCCCTCCAAAGAATTAATCAATGAGTTACTAGACAACCTCATTAAAAAAACGCCTTTTCGTTGCATCATGACTTACGGCGTTCTTAACGGACTGGACGCTATTTTTACAGCCGCTGAAGCACGACATATTAAAGTTATTTCCATTCTCTGGCTGGATGATGACGTAGCAGTTAATTCTCAATCGATTGTTAAAGGCATTGAAGTAGCCAAGGCCTTCCCGAAAACTATTATAAAACTAAGCTGCGGCTCCGAAGTAAGAACCCGTCACGCTTATGCTTTTGATGGTGAGATCACTCGCTGTATTGATGCCTTGCGCAAAGCCGGTGTGACACAACCGATTACTACGATAGATACTTGGTGGGAGTGGTGTAATCGATCCTTAACCTGTGCACAGACCGGTTTTGGAGTTCAGGTAGACTGGATTGGCATCAACATATTTCCCTGGTGGGAAAACAAATTTTCCGGTCGCCATACCTGTACACCCGCAGAAAAAGCCGCTGACTACCATCTTGCGCGAGTCGAAGATGTTCATCGAACCTATCCAGATAAAGAAATTATAGTCACTGAGTTTGGCTGGCCCAATGGCCCCGAAGGGGGGACTGAAATCAACAGTAAAACCGGAGAGCACTGCGGTATTGCAAACAAGAAAAACCAATCGTTAGTCGTTGAATCAACCTTTAAAAAACTGGCTAAAAATAACTGGTCAGGGATTGTTTTTGAAGCGTTTTCAGAAAACTGGAAACCCGATGAAGAAGGTAACTTTGGCAGTTATTGGGGAATTTGCCTTGGCGAAGCGCCTTATAATTGTCACAATAAATTAATCATCCGTTGATAATTGTGACGGTTTTAATAAAATACCGTTTTATCAACGCGCTTCATTTGATAGAATACCGCCTCACAACTGCTTATGGACGTTAACTGAATTTATTACTGTGTAGCCAACGCGCTGTTTTTATCATTTGTATAATTTAGATTATGCACTCCCCCTTTGTTACATTTACCAGTGAATGTGGATTATTTTTTGCTTAAAAACTCTGCAATCGCCTGCACTCATCAACTAATTCTGAAAAATCCTTTATTATTCATTTGATTGCCAGTTGAAATAACTTAAACTCGCTATCTGATATAGTGAGTAGATACCCTAAACATAACCTATTAGAGACCCTCTTTTTAAATGAATACTGTGAAATCGATACTACTTATTTTGATGCCTGTCTGGTTGTTGATGGTGCCTGCATCCAGTTATGGGCAACATGCCGCAATAATAATTGACGCGGATAACGGTAGTGTATTGCACGAAGAAAACGCAACACATTCATGGTATCCCGCCTCGCTCACCAAAGTCATGACGCTTTACATGGCCTTTGATGCGTTACAAGCAGGGCAAATTCATCTTTATGATACCTTACGAGCATCCCGACACGCCGCTCTTCAGCCGAATAGCAAATTGGGTCTGCGACAAGGTGAGACGTTAACGGTACAAGATGCAATTTTAGCTCTTATTACCCGTTCAGCAAATGATGCGGCTGTTGTTTTGGCTGAGCATCTGGGTGGCACTGAAGAAAGTTTTGCTGTAAAAATGACTTCAAAGGCGCATTCCTTAGGCATGTACGATACGCATTTTATGAATGCAACCGGCCTTCCGCATCAATGGCAAGTAACGACTTCCCGTGATATGGCCATGCTTGCCTGGAAAACGCAACGAAATTTTCCTGACTATTATCCCTATTTTGCTACACATACTTTTAATTTTAAAGGTCGCGAACTGCGTGGCATTAACAAATTTACCGCCAGCTATCCCGGTGCAGAAGGTATGAAAACCGGATTCACTTGCGGGTCTGGCTACAATCTTATTTCTTCAGCCAGCCAAAATGGCAAGCATCTAATCGGGGTCATATTGGGTGGAATGACCAGTCCGGAACGTTATCAGTTAATGATTAACATGATGAATGACGGTTTTGCCAACCGATTTAACCCTTATCCGGTTAAAAACATCAGCACCATGACAACCAGTTCAGCGGGTATACCTCCCTATCAACTGGGTTGCGGCAATGCAGCGCCGACAACGATTGGTTCAAATGATAATGATACCCCTCGAGTTGTAGTTAAAAACATGCATGCCCGTAACAGTCGATACCTAAATAGTAGCAGACCTGTTAAAAACATCAAACATATCGGTAAGAGCAAGTCCTATGCAAAGAGTAAACCGACCAATAAAAACAAGCACCTTATCAAAACCTCGTCGGTTACCAAGAGCAAAAAAAGTGCTGGCAAAACCAAGCCCGGAAAAACGCACTATCATCATTCTTAGGCAGCACGCAGAAAATACCCCGTAGGAGCGGGCCATGCCCGCGATGAAGAAGCTAAACCAAGCATTGCAGCCAAAATATCGCGGGCATGGCCCGCTCCTACGGTGTTATTGTACTTAACTGTGGGCAGTGATGCAGGAACGTGGGGGTGAGGGGAATTTATTACGAGTTATCTTAACAAAATAAATCAGTCCTGATTGCCGGCAAGATTTATTAGTTGACTGCCCTGCCCCATTAGCGAGTTGCCTTAATCTGGAATAGCGATTATCTGTTAAATTGCCCCGCTTAAAATTGAAAGCCGTAACACCCTAATCATCGCGGCCTTCCATGCAGCTTGTTAAAGCAAAGCGCATAATCAAAAGTGTCATCATAACGGGATACAACATAAAATTTTGCTGCAACCCCAAACTGCCCAAAACACAAACCATTAAAATCCAAGACTGTAACAGGTTTTTTTTTGAATAAAACCGCATAAAACGAAAGCTTTCCTCATCAATTTTATGCCGCTGACCGATAAAAAATATCGAAACGAAAGCAGTAACAAGCGCAAAATAAAGCGGGTAGAAAAAAAATATCGGTGAATCGTCTTTAAACAAAGGCTTCCAATAAGCAAACCAAATTAACAGGGCGCTGCTGGAGAAAATGTCATACCAAATTAAGATCCACCGTTTTTTTAACACGCTCCCCAAAATACTGATAATAGCGACACCTAAACTGATATCAATTAATAACGGCGATATAAGCAGGCTTTGTAGAGAACCAGCGTTTTGTACCATGAAACACAGGGCAAGGCTAAAGACAATAAAAAGAGGCATGGCAGTCCGTTAATATCCGTAAGAAAAATAAAAAAAATGTATAAAAGTAGCGCTCACAGGCCATAATTGTGATTTTTTAAATCATCTGCATACAAACACTACAACTTAACAAAAAGACTGATAACATAAGGCCTGACAACTATTATCAGCGTATTATACACAAGCTTATACACAGTAATTGTGGAAAACATTTTGGATACTTAATGGTCACCACTTGTTTTTGTCTATCAGAAACATAAAAGACATTGATATAATTTATATTTGAGCGTTAAATAACAAGATTTATTTTGCTGTGAAACTAGCTCAACGGGGCGCGTGATCAAGTAACCACTCTACAAATATTAAAACCCTGCGTGTTTCGTACACACAGATGGTAATGCTAAATAATAAAAACACTAACAAACCAGGAAAAGATTAATCATGAGCATGCAAAAACCTACCCTCAATACACCGCTATTATTAAGTAGCCTGGTCGTCTCGATTACACTGGCAGGTTGTGCATCAACAGCAACGACCGTTCCTGAGAAGAACGATCCTTGGGTAGGCTGGAACCGGGGGACTCAGACATTTAATGATAATCTTGACAAGGCTATTGTAAAACCACTGGCGCAAGGCTATGAATGGATAACCCCGGAATTTGTCAATGAAGGCATAACCAATTTTTTCAGCAATATTAACGACATCGGTGTAACCGTCAATGACTTGTTACAGTTTAAATTGACTCAAAGCGGTATGGATGCCAGTCGTTTCCTGATAAATACAACAGCCGGTGTTGGCGGTTTTGTTGATGTAGCAAAGATGATTGATTTGCCCAAGCACAAAGAAGACTTTGGACAGACTTTAGGGTATTGGGGGGTTCCGTCAGGCTCTTATCTGGTACTACCCATATTTGGACCCAGCTCACCCAGAGATACGTTTGGACTGGTAGGCGATGCCTTATTTAATCCACTGACTTATGTTTCCATATTTGGAGGTGCGGCTGCTACCGCAGCGACAGCGGGTTCAAAAGTTCTTGATGTCACTGATAAACGAGCGCACTTAATGACGACTGAAAAAATTGTTAACGAAGGCTCTATCGATCGTTATGATTTTATTAAAAACTCTTATGAGCAAAACCGTGATTACCTTATCCATGACGGCAATCTTCCTGATGACACTGATCCAGACCTGAATGATGAGAGCTCTGATTCCGGATCAACTAAAGGTTCTAGTAACGGGAAAAATACGACATCGTCAACACCCGCTAATAAAAGTGCAGACGACGTTAATAAACCCGATGCTTCAAAACCATCAGCCAGTGATAAAAAACCCGCTCATTTTCTGAAATTAACAGAACCCAAATAAAAAGTAATAGGCCAACAGTAGTGGCTTTGTCTTGCTTATAAACGTTACGATAAAGGCACGCAGTAGTTACATTTAGATATAACGCTTCGTGTCTTTATGATGTTGGAATCAAGGAATAAAATAACTGTTTATTCGATATTTTATCTTTACCTAATTTCATAGACAAGCAACTAAGAGAGTAATCACTATTCAAAAGTCGAACTAAGGCCGACTTAATACAAGTAGATAATTACTGCTAATTTGACCCTTTCCATGTTTGCTTTCTGGCTTTTTTCTTTGCGGCTTTCTCTTCACGAATGATGGCAAGCTCGATCAGCTCTTCCTCCATCATGGGTGGCGTTTCAAGACTGACTCTGCCTATGGTTCCTGCGCGTAATTCAGCCAGCAGAATTTTAGCGACTTTATCCATTTCAACACGACCGCCTGAGCGTAAACAACCCCGATTTTTTCCAATAGCTTGCATGAGTTCATGTTCGGTTTGGGGTAGTGGATCCAACTGAAATCGCGCCCTCAAGAAATCCGGATAATGGATTAACAAGTATTCAGCCGCAAAAGACGCGATTTGTTCATGATCTATGGCTGTGTCTTTGATGGCACCGGTGGTGGCCAGACGGTAACCGCTGTTTTTATTTTCAACGTTGCCCCACAGCAACCCCGGCGTGTCTAACAAAACAATGCCATTATCTATTGCTATGCGTTG
>CAIMDR010000109.1 GCA_903839795.1 uncultured Methylococcaceae bacterium
AACTATATGTAGGTATCTATTAACCATAAAAATAAGGATAATAAGTTTTACTGTATTCAGTCTATAAATTGCAATGCGGGTCAGGTCGTTGCATTAAGAAAGTATTCAGAACCTTTTGTTCAACGAAGGAGCTGAATACTTACTAATTATTCACTTATATTCTTTTTAAAGAGAGTGCTAAATAATTACACTAATTATTTTTTTTATTTATCCGTTAATTTTATGAAAAAATCTTTATTTCGCGTTATAGTCGCTGCTGCGGTGTTATCCCCCGCTATTCCTGCAAATGCGGCGTTGATCAATTACAATGAGCAATTTGACGTTAGTAGTATTCACTATAATCTTAATTTTCAGGCTAATGACACAGGTACGACGGTCATTACTAACTTCAGCGGTACAGCCGGTACGGATGCCCTTACACTGTCCCCGGTAGGTTCCCCCTTATCCCCTGATAATGTGTTTGACCCTATCACAATTGCCGATGTAGTCGGTTGGAATATGACCCGTGTGGGCGGACTTGGTTTTCATGGTACCGTTTCTGGTAATGACTTTTTGTTATCGGTAGATAGGTTTCCATCAATTAGTTTTTTATCCCTATCTAGTTCTGCTGGCTGGAGTGTCTCTGTAGGTAATTACAGTCATTTCCCATTCTCTGTTTCTTCAATACCTTTACCCGCAGCGGCTTGGTTATTCTTGAGTAGCTTAATAGGTTTATTGGGTTTAAAGCAACGACGGTAATATCGGGTAATTTGATTATTCGAATCATTGGGTGCTTTTGAAGGAGGGGGGGGGCTTAAGAGCACTCCCTGATATCCCTACGTTTTTGATAAATACACCCTGTCCAGGAAAATATATTAGTGTATCCCATAATCGCGACCCCCATCCCTCAAAAAAAGCACTGTTTGCTGGTTGAAGATTCGCCAGTCTTTTCCTTGCTTATCAGTAAAGCCGTGGCGTATCTGGGGGAGCAGTGGCAGGTAAAAACAGTGGCTACCGGTACTGCCGCTTTGGCGGCTATCGATCAATTTGATGTAGAATTAAACTTGTTGTTGGTTGATCTGGGTTTGCCTGATATGCATGGCAGCGAGGTCATTCGTATCGCCCATGATAACTTTCCGGAGCTTCCTATTATGGTAATCTCCAGCATTTCGTCGGAAGACAGTTTATTTAGAGCTATTCGTGCCGGTGCAAGTGGATATGTAGTGAAAGATGATTCGGCTCTGTCCATCAGTCAGGCTATAGCACGTATTCTTGCAGGTGATTTTCCTGTCAGCCCTATGCTGGCTCAATACTTATTCCGCTTGGCTGGTTCGGCCGCACCAACAAACACTGAGACATTACCTAATCTGACCACCAGAGAAACTGAAATGTTACAACTATTGGCTCAAGGGCTAAGCTATCACGAAGTAGCAAAAAAAATGGATATAGCATTATCAACAGTGCAGTTCCATATTCGTAATCTTTACCGTAAACTTCATGTAAATTCACAAGCGCAAGCTCTTGCTAAAGCACGCGAAAGCGGCTTAATGTGAGAAATTAGCTCACCTTTGCCGGGTAGTAATGGACTCTGTGCTTACGCGCCAAGCAATTCCAAGTCAATAAACTGAGTCAGTTAACAATTAGAGGGTGTTGCATTTATGACTTGAATTCACCATTTTTGTATATTAAAATTAAAAAACTACAAATTTACAAGAAATCATTGGTCATTTTACCGTCTTGTTTCCTAATGCTGACTCTTCTTGCTTACGTGGAGTTTGGCTATATACAAGCATTTAGATACGACTACATGAAAGCAAATGAAGCAAATAAATCGCACCACATTGTTTTTAATTAAAAAACAATAGCTTTAGTCTCTCTTATGATGGTTAGTAGAGTGACTACATCACGAGATCAGGAAGAGCCTAATGTTTCCCTTTGAATCGCATACCGCAATTCTGTTAGTCAGTCTGCTTTATATACTCTTGGCGGTGTTCACCTGGATAACTCTAATAAAGCAACGTTCCTATCCGATCACTCTGTGGTGTATCAGCGGGCTATTGGGAGGCCTATCTCTTATTACACAAATTTTACAGATAGGTAACCTAAAGTGGGCGGGTTCATTACTGTTATTTTCTGCGCATTTTGCCCGCATTCAATCGTTGCGTATAGATCAAGGAAGGCCTTGGCGCATGCACTGGATAGTGATTGCGATAACCATTTTATATCTCGGCTTTCAAGCTGTTCACTTTTTTGTGGCCAATCAAGTGCTACGGGCTCAATACTTCAACGCAGTTAATATAGGATTGCTTTCCTACCTTGCCATATTGGCTTGGCGGATTAGTTGCAAGGAGCAAAGCCTTAATGCCCGGTGGATTGCCATCGTTTATGGTATCCTCGCGAGTGTATTTTTGTTACGCACCTTTTCTTTGCTGGGTAAAAGTAGCATCGACGTGTCTATACTTGAGGGCGATATCGGAAAAGTACTCGTCATTTCATTAATGGTTTCGGCAACCATAGGTCATTTTGGCTATATTGGCTTAGCCCTTGATCGCTCAAGACGGCGCGAGCTTCTAGCGATCGCTGAAATCAATGATCA
>CAIMDR010000110.1 GCA_903839795.1 uncultured Methylococcaceae bacterium
GCAGTTACAAAATAAATTAGACGTATTGCAGCAAGCACTCAATCAGCATAAAGAAATAACACAACCTTTAGACGTGTTAGCGACTTTTGGCGGGTTTGAAATCGCCATGATGGTCGGTGCGTATCTTCAAGCGGCCGAGTCCGGCATGTTGATTATGGTAGATGGTTTTATAGCCGGTACAGCACTTTTGGTCGCCTATAAACTGCACCCTCAAGTGCTCGATTATTGTGTATTTTGCCATGTTTCCAACGAACAGGGACATCAAGCATTGCTGGGTCAGTTTAATGCCAAGCCCTTGTTGAATCTGGACTTACGTTTGGGCGAAGGCTCCGGCATTGCCCTCGCCTATCCATTATTGCAATCAGCGGTCATATTTTTGAATCAAATGTCCACCTTTACTGAAGCAGGGGTTGATCATTAAATCGTACTTTGAGTGACCGTTAAAAAATAGAACACAGATAACACGGATTTTACTGATAGACACGGATAAGAATACTTTTTTCGGCTAAAGAGCATTACCGGATGCCGGAAACGCTTATTCTCGCTTGCGCTCGAAAAGCCTTATTCCGGCCTACGACTAAAAATAAAATCCGTTAAAATCCGTATAATCTGTGTCATCCGTGTTCTATGTGATAAAACCAACCGCTAAAGGGCTGTTGATTCAGCTTTCTGCTCACGCGCCAATAGATTTTGAACTGCTGTTTTGGGTGCCAAACCTTCGTACAGCACTTTATAAGTTTGCTCGGTAATGGGCATGTCTATGGCGAGCTTTATTGCCAGTAAAAAGGTTTCTCTGGCCGCCGATATACCTTCAATTTCTTGACCAATTTCCTGGATGGCGGTTGCTATATCTTTACCTTGCCCCAGTGCCAAACCAAAGCGCCGGTTTCTGGATTGATTGTCCGTACAGGTTAAAATAAGATCACCCAAACCCGCCAACCCCATAAAGGTTTCCTGTTTGCCGCCCAGCGCAACGCCCAAGCGAATGATTTCGTTAAGACCCCGCGTTATTAAGGCAGACCGGGTATTGGCACCATAACCCAGGCCATCGGCAATGCCTGCGGCAATAGCCAGAACGTTTTTTACGGCACCGCCCACTTCGACGCCCACCACATCCGAACTGGTATAGATTCTAAAATGACCGCTATGAAAGATAGCACTCAGTTGTTTGGCAAAACTTGGCTGCACCGAGGCGATGGTAATGGCCGTTGGCAAATTGGCCGCCACTTCATGGGCAAACGTGGGCCCTGAAAGAATGGCGGACGGGGTTTGTGTGGTAAAAATTTCGGCGACTATTTCATGCAATAAAGAGCCGTCATCCGGATTAAAACCTTTACTTGCCCATGCTATATTTATTTCGCGGGATAAATACGGCTTAAGCTCAAGCAAGGTTTTTTTAAACGCATGACTGGGTACGCAAACCAGTAGCACATCACCAAAGGCAGCCACATCAGCCAAATCATGGGTAACAGTCAGGTTTGCAGGAAAAGGATGATCGGGTAAATAGCGCTTATTTTGACGGTCTTGAGCAAGAGCCGCTATATGATCAGGGTTATGCCCCCATAATAAAGTCTGGCAGCCATTTCTGGCTGCCAGAAGTGCTAGCGCCGTTCCCCATGAACCGGCGCCGAGTATGGCTATTTTTTTGTTAATCACACCAATTAATTGATGGTTTCAGAACCGGGAATTTGTTGTTGCGCTTGTTGTAAATGCTGTGAATACAAGGCATCAAAGTTTACCGGCGCTAACAGTAGCTGCGGAAAACCGCCTTTTGCAACGAGGTCGGATATCGCTTCGCGTGCGTAAGGGAATAAAATGTTTGGACAGAAACTGCCCACCATAGGACCCATTTCTTGATCAGTAAAACCACTTAAGGCAAAAATTCCGGCTTGATTGACTTCAACCAAATAAGCGGTTTTATCATTGCTTTTAACGGTAATAGTGACAGTCAGTGCTATTTCGTATAATGAATTCTCTAAAGGTTCTACGTGAGATCCAAGATTGAAATCAACAGTCGGTTCCCATTTTTCTGTGAAGATGCTGGGTGAGTTAGGTGTTTCAAAAGACATGTCTTTTGTATAAATTTTTTGGATAGAGAATTGTTTGTCTACTGCTGTTTGTTCTTCGGCCATGATAAATGTGTAGGTTAAAGGTTAGGGTTTAAGGTTTTAGTGTGCGAGAACTTTACAAAAGCGTTTCTTGCTTAAAAGTCAGGCGGTGGGTTTGGCTTTGTTTTTTTGTTTACTGGTTATTTTTACCGGTAATTTATAGTCGTTTTCCCAGGCTTGCATACCACCGGTAATTACGAAGACTTGTTCAAACCCTGCTTTGGTCAGTATCTTGCCAGCGGAAGCCGAGCGTGTACCGGTTTGACAGGAAATAAGAACAGGTTTGGTTTTGTGGTCTGCTATTTTAGAAATATCTTCCGATAATTTACCTAAAGGCATATTGATGGATTGCTCAATATGACTGTGAATAAATTCATGCGGCTCTCTGACATCAATAACCAGCGTGTCGCTGTCGTTCATTTTAGCAACGGCGAGTAGCGGTGAAACAGAACCAAATTTTTTAAAGGCGGTATCGAACAATTCCTGGATTAACAGATAAGTAACAACGGCCAGTGCAAGCGATAATATATAGTGATTTAAAATAAATTCTAGGTAACGATCCATGGAGTCTGCTTTAGGTTAAGTGAATATCGAAAAAGGATTAGTGGGTGGAACAAAAAACGTCCCGCATCATTTTAATAAGTTTTAGCATGCGCTCATCATCAATAAAGTAATAAACATAATTGGCTTCTTTTTTTGAGCCAATAATATTTTTTTCTCTCAGTATGGCCAAATGCTGGGAAACATTGCTTTGGCTGGTACCTACCTGATCGACAATATCTTGCACACTGATGGACTGAGTGCCAAGAACACACAATATTTTTAATCGCAAGGGATGCGACATGGCTTTTAGGCAGCGAGCCGCCCTGACTATATCGGTATCATCGTATAAAATGTGTGAGTCTTTATTTTCCATGAAACTACTTAATGCAACTGGTTTACGGCGTCTTAATTATAAATTAAAGAACCTCCGAAGAATTATTTATACACAACTGCTACCAACGTGTATTAATATAACGGTTACTTTGCCTGTTTGCAAAACGACAAATCTAACAAAATGATACCTTATTTTCAATCATTTTGGGTAATGGATAATATAACAGTCACTCTGATTGCATTTATATCCGTCAGGCAGCCCCAATTTTGTTTTTAATGTGCGGAGATAAATATAAGATGTTGAATAGACCTAAGCCTTTAGTTTTACTGATTATTGATGGGTTTGGTTACTCATTGGAACAAGAAAATAATGCCATTGCGATGGCAAATACCCCTTGTTGGGATCAGTTGCAAAAAGATTACCCGATGACCTTATTGGATTGTTCCGGACACTCGGTCGGGTTGCCTGATGAGCAAATGGGTAATTCTGAAGTGGGGCATATCCATATAGGCACGGGTCGATATATTCCTCAAGATTTCACCAAGGTGAATGATGCGATAAAAGATACGAGTTTTTTTAGCAATCCCGTTCTTTGTCGTGCGGTCGATCTAGCCAAAGATAAAGGCAAAGCTTTACATATTATGGGTTTATTGTCACCCGGTGGCGTTCATAGCCATGAAGAGCAAATTTTGGCGATGGTCGAACTGGCGGCCAGTCGGGGCTTAAGTAAAATTTATCTGCATGCATTTTTGGATGGTCGGGATGTTCCGCCCAAAAGTGCCGCCGCTTCCATTGACTTGTTGGATGCCAAATTTGCCGCACTGGGTGCCGGTCGTATTGCCTCAATAACGGGTCGTTTTTATGCGATGGATAGAGACAATCGTTGGGATCGTGTAAAATCTGCTTACGACCTGATTGTTAAAGGCGAAGCCGGTATTCACGCTGA
>CAIMDR010000111.1 GCA_903839795.1 uncultured Methylococcaceae bacterium
AAACTGTCCCAACTTAGTCAGCCAAAAAAAGCACTAAAATAAACGGCTAACAAAACAATCTGCTATCATTCCGACCCTAATTTACTCAACTGTAACCATCAAGGACACTCATGTCAGAATTTACCAACGTCTCCATCGTCAAAAAAGCCAACGTCTATTTCGGTGGCAATGTCAGCAGTCGCACTATCCGTTTTGCTGATGGCTCTTTAAAAACACTGGGCTTTATGTTGCCGGGTGAATACCTTTTTAACACCGCTGATAAAGAATTAATGGAAATCATCGACGGTGACCTTGATGTTTTATTGCCCGAAACTGATGAATGGCAAAAAGTAACCGCTGGTGATTCGTTTTATGTACCCGCTAATGCTGCCTTCACAGTAAAAATACACACACCGACCGACTATTGCTGTTCATTTATCAAATAACCGTATGGAAAAAGTCGCCATTTTTGTCGATGTGCAGAATATTTATTACACCACGCGGCAAAACTATCAACGACATTTTAATTACAGCGAATTCTGGACTCAGGCAACGGCCAATAGAACGGTTGTCGCAGCGTTTGCTTATGCCATCGACAAAGGTGACAGCAAGCAACTGGGCTTTCAGAAAATACTTAGAAATATAGGTTTTGAGGTTAAACTTAAACCGTATATACAGCGGAGTGACGGCTCTGCGAAAGGTGATTGGGATGTCGGTATTACTCTGGATGTGATCGAGTACGCAGCCCAGTCTGATGTGGTTATTTTGTTATCCGGGGATGGCGACTTTGATCTGTTACTCAATAAAGTGGGCAGCACCTTTCCTGTAACCACCGAAGTTTATGGCGTGCCCGCTTTGACGGCACCGTCTTTAATCAATGCGGCCAACCGTTTTATAGCCATTGATGATAAATTGTTGCTGTAGATTAAAAGATTTTTAAGAGATTTCACCACGAAGACACGAAGAAAGAAAAAGCAAAATCATTAGGCAGTACGCAGAAAATAAACCCAGAATCACCCTGATTTCCTCGCTCCGGCGAGGGAATTTATCTGGCAACGCTCCCGCGTTGCGTGACGCTGGAGCGTCACTGTCGGCATTCCCCGCCGGAATGTTTTTTATTCACCACGAAGACACGAAGTTTTCTTTCTTCGTGTCTTCGTGGTGATGATTTTTTAATATTCATTGACGGATCAAGTAAATCACCACTCTTTCTATTTAAACGATAAAACCCGTGCTTATTTCTGATAAACAAAAAAAAATCCTTACGCTGTTAGCGGATGGTGAATTTCATTCCGGAACTGAATTAGCTGAAGTGCTGGGTGTGAGTCGCTCGGCAATCTGTAAACAATTAAGCGGCTTGACTGCTTTGGGCTTACATCATTCGGCAGTCAGCGGTAAAGGTTATCGGTTGGATAACCCGTTGGAATTATTGGTGCAGTCAGAAATCAATGCCCTTCTTACCGAACAGAATAAGGCACTTGTTTCAACGCTGGAAATTCATGACAGCCTTGATTCTACCAATAGCTATCTGATGGCGCATTCCCGTAACAATGCCGAATCCGGTTTTGTTTGTTTTGCCGAGCATCAAACAGCGGGCAAAGGCAGGCGAGGGCGGCACTGGGTTTCACCTTACGGCAGTAATATTTATGTATCCCTGCTCTGGCGTTTTCAACAAGGCGGCATTGCCGGTACGGCAGGCTTAAGTTTGGCGATGGGCGTTGCTGTTATCAGGGCTTTAAAAGAGCAGGGTATCAATGATGTTGGCTTAAAGTGGCCCAATGACATTTACAGTCAGGGTAAAAAATTGGGTGGCATACTCATTGAAGTTTCAGGTGAAACGGATGGTCCTTGTGCCGCTGTTATTGGCTTGGGCTTAAATCTGTTTTTACCTGAACACCAGGCGCAAACCATCACGCAGGCCTGGACCGACCTGACTCAAATTAGCGGCGAAAATCCGGTACTTAGAAATGAGCTGGCAGGTAGCGTTTTAAATCAAATGCTTGCCATTGTTAACGGCTTTGAAACGGTTGGCATTAACGCGTATCTTGATGAATGGCGCAGCTACGATTGTTTAAAAGGCAAATCGGCAACCCTGTTTATTGGGCAGCAACACATTGAAGGTATTGTTGAAGGGATTGATGATAACGGCCTGTTATTGATTAAAAAACCGGATGGTACGGTTCAGGCCTTTGCTTCAGGTGAAGTGAGTTTTAGCGCGGCAACGTTATGAACTTATTGATTGATAGCGGTAACACCCGACTCAAATGGGCGCTTGTGCAAGAGGGCGGAGTGATTGCCAGTCATGCGCTGGTTAATCAATTAATTACCCGGCAACAACTGCTTGAAACCTGGAAGCCGCTAACGTCACCCAAGCGCCTTGCCATTGCCTGCGTTTGTTCAACACCCTTATTAGAACTGGTGTTGGCGGTAGCTGCCGAGTTGTGGCCGACTCTTGAAATTATTCACGTAACCGCTCAAGCTCATGCCTTTGGTGTGGTTAACGCGTATCAACAGCCTGAAAAATTAGGCGTTGATCGTTGGTTGGCGCTGGTCGCGGTGCGTAATCATTATCAAAATCCGGCCTGTATTGTTGATTGTGGCACCGCCATCACGGTTGATTTGTTGGATGCCTATGGTAATCATCAAGGCGGCCTGATTAGCCCCGGCTTAACATTGATGAAACAATCTCTGGCAACCGGTACTGCGGCGCTGCCATTTAATGAAAAAAACTATGGGGTTGGCCCTGCCAGTTTTACCGAAGCGGCTATTTATAGCGGCACCTTGGCTGCCGCTGCCGGTTTGATTGAGCAGGTGTTAAGCAAACAACCCAGCGCGCTTTCTTTAATTTTAACCGGTGGCGATGCCGAAATTATCGCGGCACAACTTAAAAATAAGCCGATTATTGATCGTGATTTAGTACTGCGT
This sequence comes from uncultured Methylococcaceae bacterium, assembly GCA_903839795.1. Lineage (GTDB taxonomy): Bacteria > Pseudomonadota > Gammaproteobacteria > Methylococcales > Methylomonadaceae > Methylobacter_C. Next base: position 2,905 of record CAIMDR010000111.1, read on the forward strand.
GGCTTGGCCGTGGTTCTGGGAGTTTAGGGAGCAGGTGTTTATTTAAAAGATCAAAACTCTCGGGATTTTAAGAAAAAATGTAGAATAGACGGCAAATAATAGAATATGATGCTTTGCTGGATTGGTCAAGTCATTGGTTTTTTGTCACTAATGATCGCAAAGCCCCGTCGTTTAGTCGCGGAATGTAAGGATGTGCGTAACGATTCGGATTTTAAAAATAGAACACAGATGAGGGAAGATTCTCAAGCTTCGACTAAAAATAAAATCCGTTGAAATCCGTATAATCAGTGTCATCCGTGTTCTATGATTGAAGCCAATTTCTACCGGGTAGTTACCGTTGTGCTTGACTTCAATTAAGATGATTGAGCGTCATTTCATTAGTAAATCCATCATTACCAACACTATAAAACATGCTAATTAAACGACTTATTTTGATTTTAACATTACCTACATTTCTTGTCGGATGTTCTGAGTTTTTTGGTTCTCAACCTCCGGCACCGGTCTATGGAAACGGCTCAACGGTTTCTGGCAAAACCAAGCCAGCCTTGCCGAAGCGTAAGCCGAAAGTACAGAAACCCAAAAAAGTTGAGCCGATAATTGAAGAATCTACTGAGATAGTTAAAACCAAACCACTTCAGGAGTTTGTTCCAATAACAGTTCCGCTGGAAGCTTTGGAACCAGAACCTTTAGCGCCAGAACAGCAACAGCAGCAAGGACTGGAAGCTTTGGCGCCAGAACAAGGCGGGGTTGCGCCTGAGCAAAGCTCTTCAGCACCCGCGCAAGAACCGACAAAACTAAATCCAAATCCAAGCCCAAGCCAAGAGCCCGTGGTCATTGCCTCCAAGCAAGAGTTTTTGGCGCCACCACCGCCATTGCCTCCTGCTTTTGAGCCATTAGAAACATTTGCACCGTTATCGCCGGCGGTTAGTGCCTTAGCTTTAGCGGCCACCCAAAACAGCAAGTCGGGAAATATTGAGTCGGCAACGACCACTATTGAACGTGCTATTAGAATTGAGCCTCGCAATGCAACTTTGTATTATAAGTTGGCGTTGTTAAAGCTAAAACAGTCAAAACCCCGGTTGGCAGAAGATCTTGCAAAAAAAGCCGCGTTGTTGGCTTCTAATGATGCTCAGCTTAAGAAACATAGCTGGTTATTGGTTGCCAGGGCAAGAGAAATGCAGGGTGACTTAGAGGGTGGCAAAGAAGCCAGAGCCAAGGCCGGTAAGTTTTAATCAGACATTATGAGTTTGTTGTTTGGACTTAATGGTTCTCATGCCGGATAACAATACTGGCATTAAACCTGGCAGATTTATAAAACCTGCCAGGTCTGTCGTATTAAATGAATAGCCGTAAATCAACACTACCCGAACCTCGGTGTCTATGTGATAATAATTGGATGAGCTAGTCGACATTTTTTAACCTAAAAGGTAATAATAATGGATGAGAATAAAAAGAAAGCACTAGGCGCAGCCTTGATGCAGATAGAAAAGCAGTTTGGTAAAGGCTCTGTGATGCGTATGGGCGATGTGGCGGCATCCCGTGATATTGATGTGGTTTCTACGGGTTCTTTAGGGCTGGATATCGCGCTGGGTTGTGGCGGTTTGCCGCGTGGTCGTGTGGTTGAGATTTATGGCCCTGAATCATCCGGTAAAACAACGCTCACCTTGCAAGTGATTGCTGAAATGCAAAAGCTGGGTGGAACGGCGGCCTTTGTTGATGCGGAACATGCCTTGGATCCAAGCTATGCAGAAAAAATCGGCGTTAATGTCGATGAATTGCTGGTTTCTCAACCGGATACCGGCGAGCAGGCTTTGGAAATTACTGATATGCTGGTGCGTTCGGGCGCGGTTGATGTGGTGGTCATTGATTCTGTGGCGGCCTTAACACCCAAAGCCGAGATTGAAGGCGATATGGGCGATTCCCACATGGGCTTGCAAGCGCGATTGATGTCGCAGGCGCTAAGAAAATTAACGGGTAATATTAAACGCTCCAACACCTTGGTTATTTTTATTAACCAGATCAGGATGAAAATCGGCGTTATGTTCGGTAGTCCTGAAACGACAACCGGCGGTAACGCGCTTAAGTTCTATGCGTCAGTGCGTCTGGATATTCGACGAATTGGTGCCGTAAAAAAAGGCGACGAAATTATCGGTAATGAAACTCGGGTAAAGGTGGTAAAAAACAAAGTGGCACCGCCTTTTAGACAAGCTGAGTTTGAAATTTTATACGGCGAAGGCATTTCCTTTTTAGGGGAATTGGTTGATCTGGGCGTGAGTTACGGTTTTATTCAAAAAGCAGGCTCTTGGTATAGTTATGGTGATGAAAAAATCGGTCAGGGAAAAGAAAATGTAAAAGTTTTCTTAAAAGAACATCCTGAAAAAGCGAAAGAGATTGAAGTCAAAATAAGGACAGAGGCTTTTAAAAAGGCGCTGCCTGTTATTGAAGTGCCTGTGGATGATGATATTTAAATCAACGTGATTTATTCATCCCCAAAATGAGTGAAGATCAAGACGCGATAAGCAGTGACTTAAACCAAATCAAGGAATCCGGTCTTCGCTTATTGGCGCGTAGGGAGCATAGCCAAAAAGAATTACTGAATAAATTGTTGCTAAGAGGCTTTGGCAAGAATGAAATTTTGGTTATTATTGATGAATTTGCCCTGCAAGGTTGGCAGAGTGATTCTCGATACGCGGAAATCTATGCCAGAAGTCGGATTCAAAAAGGCTACGGGCCGACCTGTATTTTTTATGAGCTTAAGAAAAACGGCATTGAAGCGGTTGATCTTGACGATATTGTTTGCAAAACGGTAGGGAGTTGGATGGAACTGCTGGAGCAGGTTTATACCAAAAAATACGGCCATGATTTACGGATTGACCGTAATGAATGGGCCAAGCGCAGCCGTTTTTTAATGCAGCGCGGTTTTTCCGGCACAATGATTAGTGCTTTGTTTGATCATTTGAATATTAAATTCTAGGGTGCGTTTTTACACACTCTTTTAAAATCACTTATACCATGAAAAAAATGACTAGCGCCGAGTTGCGCACCGCCTTCCTGGAATTCTTTCATCAGCGTGGGCATTCCATACAGCCATCAAGTTCACTGGTGCCTGGCAATGATCCAACCTTATTATTTACCAATGCGGGAATGGTTCAGTTTAAGGATATGTTTTTAGGCAGGGAACAACGCGATTACAATAAAGCGGTGACCACTCAGCGTTGTGTGAGAGCGGGTGGCAAGCATAATGACTTGGAAAATGTCGGTTATACTGCAAGGCATCACACTTTTTTTGAGATGCTGGGTAATTTCAGTTTTGGCGATTATTTTAAAAAAGAGGCCATTCATTATGCCTGGGATTTTTTAACCAAAGAGTTGGAGATTCCTGCCGAGAAATTATGGGTCACCGTTTTTGAAGAGGATGCAGAGGCAGAAAATATTTGGTTGCAGGATGTTGGTGTTTCACCGGCCCGACTTTCAAAAATAGGCGCTAAAGATAATTTTTGGTCGATGGGTGATGTGGGGCCTTGCGGCCCTTGTACAGAAATATTCTACGATCACGGCGAGGACATTCCTGGCGGTCCTCCCGGTACGCCCGAAGAAGATGGCGATAGATATATTGAAGTCTGGAATCTGGTGTTTATGCAATATGACCGCGCCGCAGATGGCACCTTAACGCCACTGCCTAAACCATCGGTTGATACCGGCATGGGTTTGGAGCGGATTAGTGCGGTTTTGCAGGGCGTGCATAATAATTATGAAATTGATTTATTTCAAGCGGTTTTAAAAGCGGCCGCCCAATTGGTTGGCACAACTGATTTAACCCAAAGTTCATTACGCGTTATTGCCGATCATATTCGTTCTTGTGCCTTTCTGGTCGCGGATGGCGTCATGCCCTCCAATGAGAGCAGAGGTTATGTCGTGCGCCGTATTATTCGACGTGCCATTAGACATGGTTATCGTTTGGGTATTCAGGGTGTTTTCTTTTATAAACTGGTTGCACCACTGGTTGAGGAGATGGGCGATGCGTTTCCTGAGCTTAAAGCGGCGCAAGCACAAGTTGAACGGGTTCTAAAAAAAGAAGAAGAACGTTTTACCGAAACCCTAACCCAAGGCATGAAAATTCTGGAAGCGTGTGTCGCCAAGATGCAAGGTTCGGTCATTCCGGGCGAAACGGTATTTCAGCTTTATGATACCTATGGTTTTCCGGTCGATTTAACCGCTGATTTTGCGCGTGAAAATAATCTGACCGTCGATCATGCCGGTTTTGAGATGGCTATGTCGGCACAACGCGACCGAGCACGGTCGGCCAGTAGTTTTAGTGCCGAATACAGTCAGGAAATAAAGCTGGATAGTCAGACTGAATTTACCGGTTATGATAATCTGGAAGATCACGTGCATATCGTTGCCTTGTATAATCAAGGTCAGCCCGTAGACAGTTTGCAAGCGGGTGAAGAAGGTTTGGTGGTGTTGGATAAAACACCTTTTTATGCGGAGTCCGGTGGTCAGATTGGCGATTGTGGACAAATTATTGCAGCGGGCGCTGTGTTTGAAGTGACGGATACTCAAAAGCAGGGCGGTAATCTGTTTTTACATCAAGGCAAGTTGCTTTCAGGTACGTTGAGCACCGGTCAACTCTGTGATGCCAAAGTCAGCGCCGCAGACAGAAAAGCCACTGAATTGAATCATTCAGCGACGCATTTATTACATGCCGCGTTAAGGCAGACTTTAGGTGAGCATGTGACTCAAAAAGGCTCGCTGGTTAATACCGAGCGTTTGCGTTTTGACTTTGCACATTTTGAACCGGTTACCCCTGATCAAATTTCCACCCTTGAGCGATTGGTGAATGAGCAGATTCGTTTAAATAATCCGGTTACTGCACAAGTTATGGCTAAAGATCTGGCGGTACAAGCCGGTGCTATGGCCTTGTTTGGCGAAAAATACGGCGCTGAAGTCAGGGTTTTAAAAATGGGCGAGTTTTCTACCGAGCTTTGCGGCGGTACGCATGTTGAACGGGCAGGGGATATTGGCTGTTTTAAAATAATCAGTGAAACCGGTGTTGCCGCAGGGGTTAGACGTATCGAAGCGGTCACGGGTAGTCAGTGTATCGATTGGATAGCCGGTCGTGATAAAGCCTTAAACAGTATTGCCGGCTTATTGAAAAGTTCACCTGAAAAAGCCGCTGAAAAAGTAGAGCAACTGCTGGAAAAAACCCGTTCACTGGAAAAGCAACTGGAGCGTCTTAATTCAAAACTGGCCAGTTCAGCCGGTGGCGAACTGAGCGCCCAGGCTGTTGAGGTGGCCGGTGTGAAAGTACTGGCGGTTAAACTTGATGATGTCGATACCAAATCCCTGCGTGAACTGGCCGACCAACTAAAAAACAAACTGGGGCGTTGCGCCATTGTTCTGGCGGTTGTAGAAGGTGACAAAGTCAGTTTAATTGCCGTTGTCTCCAAAGATCTTTTAGGGCAGATAAAAGCCGGTGAGCTGGTTAATTTTGTCGCCACTCAAGTCGGTGGTAAAGGGGGCGGCAAACCTGATTTGGCAATGGCTGGCGGTAATGATCCGGCTGGTTTGGCGGCCGCGTTAGCAGGTGTTTCGGTTTGGGTTCAAGCGCAATTGGGCGCGTAATAACAAGGTTTTATTGAATGGCACTTTATGTTTATAAATTTGGCGGCACTTCGGTAGGTTCAGTAGAGCGTATCAATGTGGTTGCCGAAAAAGTTAAAAAAGCCCAGGATTTGGGCGATCAAATTGTTGTGGTTTTGTCCGCCATGAGCGGCGAAACCAACCGTTTAATTGCTCTGGCAAAAGAAATGCAGGCACAACCTACGGATCGGGAAATGGATGTTTTAATTTCTACCGGTGAACAGGTGACGGTCGCTTTATTAAGTATGGCCTTGCATCAAATCGGTTGTGATGCCTGTTCTTATACTGGCGGACAGGTAAAAATACTGACCGATAGCAGTTACACCAAAGCGCGGATTCGCGAAATTGAAGATGCCAAAATACGTGCCGATCTTGACGCTGGAAAAGTGGTGGTGGTTGCCGGTTTTCAGGGCGTTGATGAACACGGCAATATTACGACCTTGGGTCGCGGTGGTTCGGATACTACCGCTGTTGCTTTAGCGGCGGCATTAAAAGCCGATGAGTGCCATATTTATACTGATGTCGACGGCGTTTACACCACAGACCCACGGGTTGAGCCAAAGGCTCGCAGGCTTGAGCATATTACATTTGAAGAAATGCTGGAAATGGCCAGCTTGGGTTCAAAAGTTTTGCAAATCAGATCGGTTGAATTTGCCGGAAAATATAACGTTGCCTTGCGCGTGTTATCTTCATTTAAAGAAGGTCGTGGCACATTAATTACATACGAGGAATCACAAATGGAAAGTGCTTTAATATCCGGCATTGCTTTTAATCGGGATGAAGCAAAATTAACGATCACCGGTGTACCTGATTTACCGGGCGTTGCTTTTAAAATTCTGGGTCCTATCGCCGATGCCAATATTGAAGTGGATATGATCGTCCAGAATATTGCCGAGGATGCCACCACTGATTTTACTTTTACGGTACATCGTAATGATTATCTGCGTGCCAAAGCTATTTTGGATCAAACCAGTATCGAGTTGGGCGCAAGAAAAGTAAAGGGCGATAACAGTCTTGTAAAAGTATCAATTGTCGGCGTGGGTATGCGTTCCCATGCAGGTATTGCCAGCACCATGTTTAAAACTTTGGCAGATGAAGGGATTAATATTCGTATGATTGCAACATCAGAAATAAAAATCTCTGTCGTTGTTGATGAAAAATATATGGAGCTTGCAGTCAGGGCGTTACATGCCGCTTTTGGCTTGGATCACGTTTCTGAGGAAGCCTAAAGTCGCTCCACCGGGGCTTCATAATATCTGCACAGAAAAATGACTGTTTAATAAAACGGATTATGTGAATTTATGCTTACTTATACTAAGACAAAATCTTTCTGACTGGCTATAATAATTCTGGCAAGGCTTTTTTATAGGCATTAGTCATTAAATCTGCTGATTACTTAATCAATATTCTGGCGTTTATAAAACAAAATGAATAATTGTTTTTAGGATATTATTAAATCAGTTTAATTCATTAAAAACGCTAAGGTGATAGTGATATGTCTGACATAGTAGGTAATGCAACTGGTGAAATTTGAAACTATTTGAATAAGAATGGCGCGACCAGTGTCGCCAAGTTAAGCAGAGAAACCAAAATAGATGAAAAAAATTTTCAGCGAGGCATCGGTTGGTTAGCTCAAGAAGGTAAGGTTTCTATTGAGATAATCAATCGTGCAGAAACACTTTCACTGATATAACCGCAAGTGATGTTAATGTGTTTTTTGTGTAAGTCATAATTGAGTTTTTCTGTCTCAGGGTTTTAGTTTCTGTTATCCAGACTAAAACCCTTTATTTAAAAGGCCTGAACAGGCTTTGTTGAAGGTGATTTGAAATTAAATGTAAGTTTTATTAAAAATATTTATAAAAAACTTGCAATGATATAAAAAGTCCTTATAATAGCTAAATCAATCGCGGGGTGGAGCAGCTTGGTAGCTCGTCGGGCTCATAACCCGAAGGTCGTAGGTTCAAATCCTGCCCCCGCTACCATATTTTAGAACCCCATTTTGGGGTTTTTTATTTTCTGGGCTTCGGTTTTTTGGAGCTTAAAATTAGATTGTTTATGGAAGAGCCGTTGGCTCTTTTTTTTTGTTCAAAAATAAGTGAGGAAACCATGAAACAGGCTCCCGAGCATTTGGTTAACTTAATCGAGCCAATTGTTGAAGGTTTAGGTTATGAGTGTGTCGGTATTGATTATAATCCGCATCCTAAACATGGTTTATTAAGGATTTATATTGATAGTGAAAATGGAATTCTGGTTGAAGACTGTACTAAAGTCAGTCATCAAATAAGTGGTGTCCTGGATGTGGAAGATCCAATACAAGGCAACTATCAGTTAGAAGTTTCTTCTCCTGGTTCAGATAGGCCGTTCTTTAAAGTTCGTCAATTTGAGCAGTTTATCGGCAGTGCGGCATTAGTTAGTTTGTTTAAAGCCATCGGTGGTCGAAAAAGAATTACCGGTCTGATTATAAAAGTTGAAGATGATATTATTACACTTCAAGAAGGTGAGCAGATTTATGAGGTACCCTTTGATGCGATGAGTAAAGCGCGTTTGGTGCCCGAATACATAATTGAAAAAGGAGGCCGCAGTGGCAAATAAAGAAATTTTGTTGGTAGTGGAGGTTTTTTCTAATGAAAGAGAGATTGAAAAGGATGTCGTTTTTCAGGCGATAGAATCCGCATTAGAAGCTGCTACGGTAAAGCGTCACGCCAATCCAATTAACGCTCGTGTTGCCATTGACAGAAAAACAGGTGACTATGTTACTTACAGGCAATGGGACGTTGTTGATGCTAATCCCTCTTGGGATGGTGATGTAGAATTCCCAACTACTCAGGTTCTGTTAGAGGTTGCCCGGCTGGATAATTCGGACATTCAAATTGGTGATGTGGTAGAAGAAGAAATTGAATCTGTTGATTTCGGACGTATTGCCGCGCAAACTGCCAAGCAGGTTATTATCCATAAAGTCAGGGAAGCTGAGCGCAGAAAAATTGTTGAAGCTTATAAAAGCCGAGTCGGTGAACTGATTACCGGTATTGTCAAACGCATTGAAAAAGGGAGTATTTATCTGGATTTGGGTGGTCATGTTGAAGCCTATATCGCCAAGGAAGATATGATTCCTCGTGAGGCAATTCGCATTGGTGATCGGATTAGAGGCTATTTGAAAGATGTTCGCACAGAGCCGCGTGGTCCACAATTATTTGTCAGTCGTACAGCGCCTGAATTATTAATAGCCTTATTTCGCTTGGAAGTGCCTGAAGTCGGTGAAGGCTTGATTTCTGTAATAGGTGCCGCACGTGATCCAGGTTCCAGAGCTAAATTGGCAGTCAAGAGTAATGATCCAAGGTTGGATCCAGTCGGTGCTTGCGTGGGTATGAGAGGATCAAGGGTTCAGTCAGTTACCAATGAGTTGGCTGGTGAGCGGGTTGACATTATTCTCTGGAATCCCAGTGAAGCTCAATTTGTAATTAATGCCATGTCTCCTGCTGAAATTCAGTCCATCGTTGTAGATGAAGACAAGCACAGTATGGATCTGGCAGTCAGTTCGGATAATTTGTCTCAAGCGATTGGTCGAGGCGGTCAAAATGTCCGTCTGGCGAGTCAATTAACAGGTTGGGAATTGAATGTTATTGATGCGTCCAAGGCAGAGAAGAGCGCTGAAGCCGAAGTTGGCAAGATAAAGCAATTATTCATTGATCAATTGGATGTTGATGAAGATATAGCCTTAATTCTAGCAGAAGAAGGCTTTATTAGTGTCGAGGAGATTGCTTACGTTCCGGTCAGTGAAATGCTCGAAATTGAAGGCTTTGATGAAGATTTGGTTAATGAGCTAAGAAGTCGGGCAAAAGATGCCTTGTTGATTAGTGCCATTGCCTTGGAAGAAAAAATAGAGTCGGCGGAGCCGGCTGCTGATCTGCTGGAAATGGAGGGTATGGATACTGATCTGGCTTTTGATTTGGCAAGTCAAGGTATTATTACAATGGATAATTTAGCAGAGCAATCGGTTGATGATTTGCTGAATTTTTCAGGAATGAATGAAGAGCGGGCGGCAAAATTAATTATGAAGGCGCGTGAGCCTTGGTTTGCTTAAGGCACATAGCGGTTAGTAAGGGGTAAAAAATGAGTGATAAAACAGTACAGCAATTAGCGGAGATAGTAAAAATACCTCTGGAACGATTATTAGAGCAGCTAAAAGAAGCAGGTTTATCTGCAAGCGCCCCTGATGATGTCATTAATGAAGATGAAAAGATGCAATTGCTTGCGCATTTGCGTAAGCGTCATGGTAAAGCCGAAGATGAAGTCAGTAATTCACCGAAGCGTGTTACTTTAGAACGCAGAAAAGTGACAGAAATCAAGCAGGCAAGTATACCAGGCACTTCAACTAAAACGATTAGCGTTGAAGTGCGTAAAAAGAAGACTTATATAAAGCGTAGTGAAGTGGCGGATGCTGATTTACCCAAGAAAGAAGAGTTGCCAAAGCCAGTACCAGTAGTGGTTGAACCGGTGAAAATAGAAGAAGTTATTTTAACGCCCGTCGAAAAACAGCCGATTATTGAAGAGCCGATTGTTGCCGTTGAACTGACTCCCAAGGTAGAAATAGTCATGGCAGAGCCCGTTAAAATTGAACCGGAAGTTCAAGTTGTCGCGATACCTGACGTTGAGCCTCAAGTTGTTATTGAACCTGAGGAGCCTCTTGAACCTGTCGAGGCCATTGAATCGGAAGCTAAATTTGAAGCGTTAAAAATAAAGGAAGAAAAGAAAATCAAGCAGGAAAAAGCTATCAAAACCAAAGAAGCGGACGATGCCAGAAAAAAACAGCAAGAAAAAGAGCATAGACTTGAAGAGTCGATCAAGAAAAATGCTGATAAAGTAAGGCAGCAGGCCGCAGTAAAGCAGGAAACACTGCACAGAAAAAAACAAGAAGAAGGTGGTGGTGGAAATTCACGCTCATCAGGCAAAGACGCCAAAAGAGGCAAGAAAAAAGGCAAGCAACCGCAACGATCCAGTGCGCAATCTGACGGTAAACATCAATTTGAGATGCCGGTTGCACCTATAGTGAAAGAAGTCACTATACCAGAAATGATTATTGTCTCCGATTTGGCCCAGAAAATGAGTGTTAAAGCGGCGATGGTCATCAAACATTTGATGAAGCTGGGCATTATGGCGACCATCAATCAAAGTATTGACCAGGAAACAGCGGTTATTTTGGTTGAGGAAATGGGTCACAACGCGATTATGCAGAGTGATGATGATCTTGAGCAGGAAATGCTGGCTGAAGCGCAGGTAGAAGATAACCGCGTTGAATTACCACGCGCCCCCATTGTAACCATTATGGGACACGTCGATCACGGTAAAACATCGTTGCTCGATTATATCCGTAAAACACGTGTTGCAGCCGGTGAAGCGGGTGGTATTACTCAGCATATCGGTGCTTATCAAGTCAAAACCGATCACGGCTCAGTAACCTTTTTAGACACACCTGGACATGCTGCCTTTACTGCCATGAGAGCCAGAGGCGCCGATATTACTGACGTAGTCATTATTGTTGTTGCAGCCGATGATGGCGTGATGCCGCAAACCAAAGAAGCGGTTGAGCATGCGAGAGCGGCAAATGTGCCGATTATCGTAGCCATCAATAAAATCGATAAGCCTGATGCAAACCCCGATAAAGTGATGCAAGAACTGTCGGTTCTTAACGTGCTTGCTGAAGAATGGGGGGGCGATGTGCAGTTCCTTAAAATTTCTGCCAAGACCGGCGAGGGCATTGATGACTTAATTGAATCTTTAATTGTTCAGACTGAAATTTTAGAATTAAAAGCGCCTTTTGAAGGCCCGGCTTCAGGTCTTGTGATTGAATCAAGACTCGATAAAGGTCGTGGTGCTGTCGCAACAATAATGATTCAAAAAGGCACCTTGGAAAGTGGCCAAATGGTGCTTTGTGGTCAAGAATATGGTCGTGTTCGGGCTATGTTTAATGAGAATGGAAAAGCGATTAAAGAAGCAGGTCCTTGTTCTCCGGTTGAAATTCTTGGTTTGTCGGGTACACCGAATGCCGGTGATGAGTTTATGGTGGTACAAAACGAACGTATTGCCAAAGATTTGGCAAAACATCGTGAAGACCGTAAAAAATTCACTAAACATGCTGCACAACGAGCTTCCAAACTGGATGAAGTATTCTCCAGAATGGCAACCGGTGAGATTGCCAGTGTAAATCTGGTTATCAAAACTGATGTGCAAGGTAGTTTGGAAGCGTTACGTGGATCACTGGTCTCGTTATCAAATGAAGAAGTAGAAGTTAAGATTGTTTTTGGTGGTGTTGGCGGTATTAATGAAGGTGATGCCAACTTGGCATTGGCTTCGGGTGCGATTCTAATGGGTTTTAACGTTAGAGCCGATACGACAGCCAGAAAGTTGATTGAAGAAAAGAATATTGACCTGCATTATTACAGTGTCATTTATGATGCTATTGATGAAGTCAAAAAAGCGATCAGCGGTATGCTGGCACCCGAAATTAAAGAACAAATTGTCGGTCTTGCTGAAGTTCGTGACGTATTCCGGTCACCAAAATTTGGTGCGATTGCCGGTTGTATGGTTATTGACGGTTTTGTTAAGAGAAGCCTTCCTATTCGTGTATTGCGTGATAATGTTGTTATTTATGAAGGGCAGTTGGAATCTTTACGTCGCTTTAAAGATGATGCGGCTGAAGTTAAAATGGGCATGGAATGTGGTATCGGTGTAAAAAATTACAACGATGTTCAGCCGGGCGACCAAATTGAAGTATTTGAACGCATAGAAATAAAACGGGAACTGTAAGCTTATGGCAAAAGAATTTGGTCGTAATGCCCGTGTTTCATCACAGATGCAAAAAGAGCTTTCTTTAATTTTACTGCGGGATATTGATGATTCCAGGTTAGGTTTTGTTACTATCAATGAAGTTGTGGTAACTAAAGACCTGGCGGTTGCAAAAATCTATGTCACCGTATTAAATGTTGATGAGCAGGGCAAACGCGCAAACGTTAAATTGTTAAATGAGATGTCTCCGGTTATTCGGCATCAGTTGGCAAAAAGAATGCGCTTAAGGCATATTTCTGAATTGCGCTTTCATTATGATGATTCATTTGATACCGGTATGCGAGTGGCTGAGTTATTAAGTGATGTGATCAAGCCCTTCGACTCCGCTCAGGACAGGCTCTCAGTCGAGTCTGCTCAGGACAAGCCCTTCGACTTTGCTCAGGACAGGCATGATCCGGATAATTCCGATACATGAGTAAACGCAAGTCCGGACGTAATGTTCACGGCATTTTGCTGCTAGACAAGCGTTTGGGCGTTTCCTCAAATAAAGCGTTGCAGGAAGTAAGGCACTTGTTTAATGCCAACAAAGCAGGGCATACCGGTAGTCTGGATCCTCTGGCAACCGGTTTGCTGCCGCTTTGTTTTGGCGAGGCCACTAAAGTCTCGGCATTAATGCTGGATGATAACAAGCGCTATCAGGTGCTTGTTCAGCTTGGTGTTATGACCGATACGGGTGATGCTGAAGGTACGGTTATCGAAACCAAACCGGTTCCTGATTTTTCGTTGGAAGAAATACAAACCTGTTTGCAGCGATTTACGGGTGAAATTGATCAGATTCCACCCATGTATTCTGCGTTAAAACATAACGGCAGAAAACTTTATGAATTGGCTCGTGAAGGTAAAACAATCGAGCGTAAAGCCAGACGAATTACCATCTTCGAATTAAAGCTGTTGACTGATTTACACGCTGAAGACAGTCAACCTGATCAGTTAAGGCTGGAAGTGTTTTGTTCAAAAGGCACCTATATTCGGTCATTAGCTGAAGATATGGGGCATTTTCTGGGATGTGGCGGAACGGTTAAAGAATTACGTCGACTGGAAGCGGGTCAATTTAATATTGAAGATGCCAAAACTATTGAACAATTGACAGCTATGAGTGAGAAAGACTTATATCAATTGTTAATCAATGTTGATAAACCTTTGGATGCCTTGCCTTCTGTCCATTTGTCCGAGGAACAAGCTATCGCCATAAATTATGGGCAATCTATAAATTATCCCCACTACACTGATTTCAGACCGTCAATGTGGCAAGGATCATTACGGATGTATCATGCGGATGTTTTTTTGGGCTTGGGAGAAATGCTAATGGATGGTAAAATAGCACCGAAAAAGTTGTTCAACATGAGTATCTAAATAGAGACGGGATCCACACGTTTCTATAATAAATGTTGATTTCTACACCCTAACGTGGAAATCAATGTAACTCCAAGCCGTCTTTAGACGGCTTTTATTTTAATTTTAATCTTAGGGATTATTAATGCCATTTACTGCAGAACAAAAAAAAGCGGTTGTCGAAGC
>CAIMDR010000112.1 GCA_903839795.1 uncultured Methylococcaceae bacterium
AGCTTCCCAGACTTGTAACCGATGCAGCTCCGGATTTTCTGTTAGCAACTTGCCCAGCATTGCCGGTAAAACCTCAACATCAATACCGCCACCCAGCCATTGTCCATTCCGTATAATGGCATTGTGCCTGTCAATAACCAATGAACAACTCTCCGCCTGATAAGGCAGGCATAAGGTTTCCGGATAAACGCTGTTAAGATATATGCCTGCGTCGTGAAAACTCGACAGACAAGTTTGCAATTTGCCCTGATTGATTGCGGCGACATAAACGGTGTCTTTGGACGGTCGATGCCAAACCAAATGATAAGTTTCTACGTCATCGGCAAGCAGATCTTCAAGCGCAAAAGGCAGGGCTTTTTTAATTTGACTGTTGCTTTTAACCGGCAAATCGACTGCCAGCAACAAGACCTCTGCTGCCGGCAATAACAAGGTAACCGATGTATTGATGGCACTGGTTGCTAAATCCTGCAACGTTCCCTGTTGTATTTCAGGCGATATGGCATCACTGACAATCAGCCATTGCACACAGGCATCTTGTTGATTAATCAGTCTGGCTATAATTTGTTCAGCCATCCAGCAAGCTCCTGCGCATCCGTTTACTGACCTTAACCGTGCCATCGGCACTGCGTTGTATTTGTGACTGGAACGTTAATGCATTTTTCCCCATGTCGATTTGTCCTGCTAATAAAAAATGATGACTGACCACGCTCAAACCGGCTTTGTTGACGCTGATACCGGCCATCGCTTCGTCTTTTAAAAACTCTTCCACTTTTTCAAAAGGCTTGCCACTGGCTCTAAAGATCGATTCGGCTTCATCTTTTTTGATGTCCTTTGCCATACAACGCAAAACCACCGCGCTGGCGGTATTAACATTGATGGATTGATAACCCTCGGCCACATAAATATAGGGCAGCAATTTTTCGTAATCCGTTTGAGTGATGCCTTGTACCCGCAATAATTCGCTTACTTCTGCAAACGGGCTATTGGCGCTCCGATAGGCCGGTACGAGCTTGGTATAGATTTCATCTTCAGCACCATTTGGATAACGCATTTCCATGTCAGGATCCATCCAATCCAGCATGGCATCTACCAACTCGGGTTTTATATCCAGATGGGTTAACAAACGCTTTAAGTGCTGAACGTCCTCATCACTGGCTTTATCATCGACCAATAAATTATTGAGGTTAATCCTGCCTTGCAACTCAATGATGTCGGCGTTAACGTTGCCTTCGGGAATCGTTGAAAACAGCGGTTTACTCCAACGATCAGTGAGCGCATCGTATTGATTGGTGGCAAAATCAACGTTAAGCTGACTTTCTGCCCAAGCCTCAAGCCCGTACGCGTACTCCCACGCCTGGCTTGAGCGCAACTGATTTTCGGTTCTGCGTATATCCATCTGCCGGTCACTGGACATTGATACCAACGAAACCGTAACCACCGCCAGTACCAGCATGACCGTAATCAGGGCAATGCCCCGCTGCGTAGCGGGTAACCCGAGTGTGCGCATATTCATTGATGCAGTAAAAACAAACGCTGAATACTGCCCAAACCCGCCAGCTTAAAACTGACTTCAAGTGCCTCAGGACTTCCGCCACTGCCATTAAACGGCAACCAGGCTTGTGATTCTTTACTGTAAAAATTTATAGTAACTTGCTCGGCTACCATCAGTTTTCTGCGTCGGTATTGTGTTTGCTGTGTTCTGTCCGGCAAGCTCCAAACCTGTCGATACAAGGCACCCTTTTCAAAACGATAACTGACTCTATGCAGGCTATTGGCTGCGCCATTGCCAGACCCTATCGGCACACTGCGGGTAAACACCAAAATCTCATTACCACGGCCGCTACTAAAAGCGGGTTCCGGGCTACCCAATTCATCCCTGATCGGCCTACTGATTGCCTTGATTAAATCTTCATTAAGCAAATACAAAGTAGTTTGCAATTGCGCCAGCTGTTGAGAGCGTGGTTCCGAAGCCGCTCGCGCCTTAAGCACGGCTGCCAAACCGGCATAAGCCATCATCGACATCACCGCAAAGATAGCCAGTGCTATCAGTATTTCCAGCAAGGTAAAGCCTTGTTGTTTTTTGCTGTGTTGTACTGACCAATTTTTCTCTCTCACTACGGAGCATTCCTCGTAGGGTTTACTTTGATAGCTACGGTGTGCAAGGCACGCCCTACTACTGGAGTGTTCATCAGTTTTTACTGACATCGCTTATTAAACCAAAAAGAGCCGTTTTATCACCTTCCAAAAAAACTTCAATACGGTAACGCCATACCCCTGAAATAGTCGCCGTATTTCGTTTCATTTGCCAATACCAGCGTCGCCCGGCCATTTCATCCCAGCCATCTAGTGTTTCCGGTTTTTCTTTATCCAGGCGTAATTGCACCGCATGATTACCGGCAATAATCGCTGCAATGGTTTTGTTTTCCAAATACCACAAGTTGTTAATATTATCTGCGGTAATTTTAATGGCACTCACCATCAAAATAGCCAGTAATGCCAATGCTATCAATACTTCCAGCAAGGTAAAGCCATTTTCCCGCTGGCCAAAAACAAGCTTGTTCATGGCTTGTTTTCGGTGCTGATTACCAAGC
>CAIMDR010000113.1 GCA_903839795.1 uncultured Methylococcaceae bacterium
AGCTCGCATCTCCAAGTCAAAAAATATTTGCATATGTGTTGAGCTGGAGATTTTTGTCAGGGACAGCTACCCAGCCACCGGCATTGGCTAACGGACTTTTTTTAATAAAATCAGGCGCACTCTGCGGCGGTGTAACATGAATCATGTCAAAGGCTTTAACGACTTGCTGCTTGTTACCTTCGGCATCCGTCATTTCAAACGTAGCGGTTTTAGCCGGACCATCAATGGCAACCAGATTGTGATTAAAATTGGTTTTAATCCCATAACCTGCAACGACTTTGCTTAAGGCTTTGGCAAAAAAAGGAACGCCGAAAATGGCAGGGCCCGCATTACAAAACTCAATGTTAAATTTATCCAGAATACCTTTTTTACGAAATCTATCCGCCGCCAGATACATGATTTTTTGGGGTGCACCGGCACATTTAATCGGCATGGGCGGTTGTGTAAATAACGCGGTTCCCGACTCACTATTTTTGATGCATTCCCACGTATATTCTGCGGTATCTGGCGAATAATTACTGCACACGTTGTTTTTACCCAACGTTTCTTTTAAGCCCGCAATTTTATCCCAATCCAATTGTAAGCCGGGACAAACCACCAAGTAATCGTAACCAATCGTTTCACCCGAGCGTAAAGTCACGGTATTTTCATCCGGCTGAAAGGTTTCTGCGTAATCCTTCAGCCAAGTCACGGTTGGATGAATTAAATCGGCTTCATTGCGGGTGGTTTGTTTTAAGGTATAAGCACCGCCACCAATAATGGTAAAGCCGGGTTGGTAATAATGCTTTTCAGAAGGCTCGATAAGGGCAATATTAATAGTGGCGTTTTGACGACGCATGTTATTGGCAACGGAAACGCCTGCTGCGCCGCCGCCTACAATCAAAATGGTGTGGTGTTGTTGTGTCATGAATTCTTCCTGTTGTTATTATTATGTATGGTTTAAGATGCAAGGGTGCGATGCCCTACTGTAACTCGTTGCTCCAATTTTTTATCTTGACTGGGGCAATCGTTAGTCGCGACGTAGGCGTCGCTCCCACGGTAGGAGCGACGCCCACGTCGCGACTATAGCTCGTCATTAGTTTAACTGTCTGGACTCAGCTATAATTTGATAGACTCACCTGTATCATTTTTTAAAATCAATGAATAAAAACTTGAATATCGCGTATTATGCTTTTTGCCAAGCCTCAAAACCACCCGCCATTGACAGCACATTGTTATAGCCTAACTGCTGCATCGTCTGCGCTGCCAATGCAGAACGACCGCCGGTACGGCAATAAAGCAGCACTGCTTTGGATTTGTCAGCCAATTCGGGGCTATTGCCGATTTTAAATTCCAGCACCCCGCGCGGTAAAAGTAGCGCCTTATCAATATGACCCGCCGCGTATTCACTCTCTTCGCGCGTATCAACCACAACAATGTTACCTTCTGCCAACAATTGTTTAGCGGTAGCGACATTCACTTCGGTAATATGTTGTTTGGCTTCAGTTACCAAGTCTTGGGGACTAACTTCATTACGAACGGGGCGCGTGGTATCGCGAAGTATAATAGCATCCTGACGTTCATTTTCATCCAAACCGCAATACCGGTTGGCAGGCACCGCCTGATCGATTAGCCGTGGTTTTGGCAAATTTAAATTATTCATTACTTCAATAAATGCTTCACGCGTTTTTCCGGACAGACGCGGATTGGTGGTGCATTCCTGTTTAATACTACTGACCCAACGCTCTTGATAATCATGACCCGGATAAACCAGTGTTTCATCCGGCAAAGTAAACAAACGTTGAGTGATGCAATCATAAAGCGCACCGGCATCACCGCCCTGAAAATCGGTACGACCACAACCGCCTATCAATAAAGAATCACCGGTAAAAACCCGATCACGCCATAAAAACGAAATACTGCCAGGCGTATGTCCCGGCGTAGCAATCACTTTAATCTGCTCGTTATCGCCTAATTTAAAAATATCGCCATCCTGAATTTGTACATCGGCGGTCTCGGCACCGCAGAGTTCACTCACGGCGGTTTGTGCGCCCACTAATTGACGCAACAAACCACTTGCGGTGATGTGGTCAGCATGAACATGTGTTTCCAAGGAATATTTCAGTTGTAAACCCAGCGTTTCCAATAAAGACATATAGTCATCAATATGGGTGTTGACCGGATCAATAAAAACCGCCTCTTTACTGAGGGAATCAGCAATTAAATAGGTATAAGTCCAGGTTTCTTTATCAAATAATTGTTTAAATATCATGATGTCTCTCCGGGTGTTACTGTTAATGGGTAATCATTCAGTCCCCCTTTTTCAAAGGGGGAGGTTAATAATTACGTTAATGGGTAAGATTACGTGGTCGCCGCAAGCAAATACGTTGAACTTACTTATACTTTAGCAAAGCCTATGCCAACAGCAAAAATCATCGTCAATCGATTGTTTTATTAGTTATCTTCATTTTTTACTTTATCAGATGTTTCAATTTAATGTTTCATTAAGACACGTAAATGTTTCAATGAAACAGTATGAAACAAAGGTATTTAAAAGCTTAAAAGCTTATCACCACGAAGACACGAAGTTTTTGCTTGTTGTTGTTGTTTTTCTTCGTGCTCTTCGTGTCTTCGTGGTGAATAAGTTTCGTGTTTTATCACCAGTCATCCGATTTATCTTCATAAGGCTGCGCTTTAACCGTATCGGGAATTTTGGGTGTCTTTGCCGTTCTGAGCAAAATTAATGCCCCGCCTAAGACAAACGCTAAGGCGGCTAAAAATAACAATACCCACATTTTTCATACTCCTATTTTTTGCTGTGCCTAAGCTGGTGTAATATACACCGTATATTACACTTAATCATTTACCGACATCATCATGAAACCAATCGAACTTCTCTCGCCTGCCGGCACTATTAAAAACATGCGCTATGCCTTTGCCTTTGGCGCAGATGCCGTTTATGCGGGGCAACCGCGTTACAGCTTGAGAGTACGCAACAATGATTTTCTGGCTGACAACCTGGCCAAAGGCATAGCTGAAGCACACCGGCAAGGTAAAAAGTTTTTTCTGGCGACGAATGTCATTCCTCACAATGCCAAAGTTAAAACCTTTATGGCCGATATTGCCCCTATTATCGCCATGAAACCAGATGCCTTGATTATGGCTGACCCCGGTTTGATTATGATGACACGGGAAGCTTGGCCGGATATGCCTATCCATTTATCAGTGCAAGCCAATACCGTCAACTATGCCACCGTAAAATTCTGGCAAAGCGTCGGTATTAAGCGGGTTATTTTATCGCGTGAACTGTCGCTTGATGAAATCGAAGAAATTCGCCAGAAATGCCCGGACATCGAGCTTGAAGTGTTTGTGCACGGTGCTTTATGTATTGCTTATTCAGGACGCTGTTTGCTGTCGGGTTATTTCAATCATCGTGATCCTAACCAGGGAACGTGTACCAACTCTTGCCGCTGGAAATATGATACCGTGCCCGCCCATGAAAATGCCGAAGGCGACCTGGTGCCCGATGCCGAAGTGCTGTCAATGAGCGACATTAGCACCGCCAGTTGTGGCGGCGCAGAGCGGCACCCCTTGGCAGACCAGTTGTATTTTCTTGAAGAAGAAGGCCGCAAAGGGGAGTTATTGCCGATCATGGAAGATGAAAATGGCACCTACATCATGAACTCCAAAGATTTAAGAGCCATTGAACATGTGCAACGCTTGGTGGCTATTGGCATCAACAGTCTTAAAATAGAAGGTCGCACCAAATCCCATTATTACGTTGCCCGCACGGCGCAAACTTATCGCATGGCGATTGACGATGCACTGGCAGGCCGTGCATTTCAGCCTGAACTTATCGGTGTTTTGGAAAATTTGGCCAATCGTGGCTATACTGATGGTTTCTATCAGCGTCATCATACCCATGAACAACAAAACTATATCACCGGTTATTCCAAAAGCCATCAACAGCAATTTTGCGGCGAAATAAGAAGTTATGATTCAGCAACCGGACTGGCGACCATTGATGTAAAAAATAAATTTACCGTCGGTGACAAGCTGGAGCTTATTCTGCCCGAAGGCAATCAGGACATTATTGTGGAACGCATGGAAGATATGCACGGCCATAGTATGCAGGAAGCCCCCGGCGGTGGCTATGAAGTAAAAATACCGTTACCGGAAATACACAGTGTGAATGGACTGTTAGCGCGTTATACTAGTTAAAAGCAGGCTAAGGGCTAAAGGTACAAGGCGAAAGGTGCAGATCCAATATCATTTGGTTAAGCCGTTCGCTGAGCGGAGCCGAAGCGTTTTTGCCGGCTTCGACTCTGCTCAGCCAACGGTTTATCTTGCCAGGAAGCACTTAACTTAACGGTATTGGGTGCAGATCTACTGAGCTTTGTACCTTTAGCCTTTAACCTTTCACCCTTAGCCTTATGACCTTGAACCTTAATCTATGACTTTCACTACTGCTAATCTTTGCGATGTTCACTCAGAAGAGGATTATTTCCAAATTGCTGAGCCGGCATTTATCTCTTACGGGGCTAAGCCGTTTTTTTCCGGCCAAATCACCACACTGAAAACGTTTGAGGATAACGCTTTAGTCAGAAGCGTTCTGGAAGAAAAAGTACAAAACCGGGTATTGGTCATTGATAGCGGTGGCTCTCATCGCTGTGCTTTGGTAGACAATAATCTGGCAATGCTTGCCATTGCCAATGGTTGGCAAGGCATTATTATTTATGGCTGCCTTCGTGATTCTGCGCTGATCAATAATCTCCCCATTGGCATCCGCGCCCTACATACACATCCCTTACAAAGCCATAAAAAAGGCAATGGCGACCGCGACTTATTAGTCTCTTTTGCCGGTGTCAATTTTAAAAAAGATCATTTTTTATATGCGGATATGGATGGAATTATCGTATCTGCAAGCCTGTTGAGTTAAAATAATATCAACTTAACCCAGTAAAGAAGTCAAGATATGCAAATTGTACTCGCTAACCCCCGTGGATTCTGTG
Source organism: uncultured Methylococcaceae bacterium (assembly GCA_903839795.1). Taxonomy (GTDB): domain Bacteria; phylum Pseudomonadota; class Gammaproteobacteria; order Methylococcales; family Methylomonadaceae; genus Methylobacter_C. Next base: position 4,992 of record CAIMDR010000113.1, read on the forward strand.
CCGGCGTAGACCGCGCCATCGAAATTGTTGACCAAGCACTTGAAACGTTTGGTGCACCCATTTATGTTCGGCATGAAGTGGTCCATAACCGCACCGTTGTTGATGGCCTTAAAGAAAAAGGCGCTATTTTTATAGAAGAATTAACCGACGTGCCCGTAGGTTCTTACCTTATTTTTAGTGCCCATGGCGTTTCCAAACAAGTCCAGCAAGAAGCTAAAGAGCGTGACTTAACCGTCTTTGATGCCACCTGTCCGCTAGTGACTAAAGTTCATATTCAGGTTGCCAAGCATGCAAAATCAGACCGCGAAGTTATTCTCATCGGTCATGCCGGACACCCCGAAGTTGAAGGCACTATGGGTCAATATGAAAAATGCACTGACAATGGCGGCATTTATTTAGTAGAAACCCCGGACGATGTTAAAAAATTAGTGGTCAATAACCCGGATAACCTGGCTTATGTAACACAAACGACGCTGTCCATGACGGATACCAAAATTATGGTAGATGCCTTAAGAGCTCGCTTTACCTCTATTCAGGAACAGAAAAAAGACGACATCTGCTACGCCACCCAAAACCGCCAGGATGCAGTCTTTGAACTGGCAAAAACAGCGGATACCATTCTGGTTGTAGGCTCTATCAACAGCTCTAATTCCAACCGTTTACGAGAAATTGCCGAACAATTGGGTAAAACCGCCTATTTGATTGACACAGCAAAAGATATGCAACAAAGCTGGTTTGAGGATGTTAATGTTGTCGGTGTTACTGCCGGTGCCTCAGCACCCGAAGTCTTGGTTCAGGAAGTCATTAATCAGTTAAAAGAATGGGGTGGTAAATCGGCCGTTGAAATTCAGGGCATAGAAGAAAAAGTCGTGTTTTCTTTGCCTAAAGGCTTAAAAAAAGAAAAAGAGTTGAGTGCAAACTGAACTCGAAACCATCCGTCTGGATAAATGGTTATGGACTGCGCGTTTTTTTAAAACGCGCAAACTGGCAGCGGATGCTATTTCCGGTGGAAAAATCCATGTCAACAAGCAACGCACAAAACCGGGAAAAGAAATAAAACCGGGCGCGTTGCTCTCCATAAGCAAAGAAGGACTAAACTGGGAAGTCACAATAATCGGGCTTTCCAAGCAAAGACGACCGGCTAAAGAAGCCATTTTGCTCTATGAAGAAACGCCTGAAAGTTTTGCAAAACGTCAGCAACAAATGATTCTGCAACGAGAACAGCGCGAACTGTTTGATTTCAGTGGCCAGGATCATAAACCCAACAAAAAAGAAAGACGCTTGATACATCGCTTTAAGCAGGTGTAATTTATTTTTTATTCACCACGAAGACACAACGAACAACAAATGCCGGTCGGGGTTTGCAACCCCGACCGAAACGTTTTAAAATCTCAATAACGTTAAAAAACGTAAGTAACGGGGTTATAAACCCCGTCACGCCTCAGGATAAAAGCATAATTTAATTCAATATTCACCACGAAGACACGAAGAACACGAAGAAAAAAAGACCAAGAAAAATGTCGTGTCTTCGTGGCGATAATCTTTTTATTAATCGCTACAAACAAGTCGGGGGGTGAATGCTTCGACTTGCCAGGTAAGGTTAAGCTGCCACTCAGTCAGGCTTTATCCACGAAAACTTCAAGTTTTTTCTTCGTGTCCTTCGTGTCTTCGTGGTGAATATCTTTTCTTCGTGGTGATAATCTTTTTATAAATATCTACAAGCAAGTCGGTGGTTTAGGCAGTCCTGCCAACTTGCAGGCATACTTTAACGGGCCGTCCGGAAATAATTTATGCAAATACCGGCTATTGTCTTTGTCCTCGCCTAAGGTTTTGGCAATGGCTTTGGTAAATACGCGGGCATTCGGCAAGTGTTTAAATTGCTGATAATAATGCCGAATAAACAACATAATTTCCCAATGTGCGTCAGTTAACGTAATATGATTAAGTTCCGCTAATTGCTGTGCAACGGCTTCATTCCAGTCCGCTGATTTAACTAAAAAACCCTGATCGGTCGTCTCCAAGCTAGTTTTTTCAACCATCAAGACCATGATTGAATCACCGGATTTTTAACGGTCAAATTGACCAACTCCGCATAGTCGATGACTTCAATACCGCTAACTAATTCAGCAGTACCAATGCCTCTCGCTTCAATATCATCACCTAAAACATAAAGACGATTAACGGTAAGTAACTGCATTAAAACGCCGCATAAACTGCCTTTTTTCAGGATGCGCAGCGCTGCATTTTCAAGAAAAACCACATCATCCCCTGAATCAATGCGTTCCAGAATTGCATTATCAATGGGCGACTGGAAAATAAAGTGTAGCATGTCACTGACTGTCCGTTAATTTAAGCCCGACAATTCCGGCAATCACAAAAGTAATGGACACCAACCGATACCAATCGATTGATTCTTTAAATAAAATGATACCCAATATAGCCACACCTACCGCTCCCATGCCCGTCCAAACCGCATACGCCGTTCCGAGTGGTAGTGTTTTGAGCGCCAACATTAACAAACCAAAACTGCCAACTGCTGATATCGCAGTGACTATGCTGGGCAAAAGCTTGGTAAAGCCTTCGTTATATTTAAGACTTAAAGCAAAGATTATTTCTATAAACCCCGCAGAAAACAAAAGCAACCACGCCATTAACACTCTCCTTTCTTTGTGCAAAAAATAGTGATATTTTACAATACTCCAGCCAATAACCCAGCACTCAATCTTTAATAACCAGCAATGAATAGCCCATCAACGCCTGCACAGCGCACTATACTAACTGTTTCACAGCTTAACCGGGCAACCAGTCGCTTACTCGACGAGCATTTTCTGAGTGTATTGGTCGAAGGCGAAATCTCCAACTTAAGTGCCCCCTCTTCCGGCCATCTCTATTTTTCTCTAAAAGATGCCAATGCCCAAGTACGTTGCGCCCTATTTAAAACCCAACAACGCCGACTGGGATTTAAACCGGAAAACGGTAAACACGTCATCGTTAAAGCCCAAGTCAGTTTGTACGAGCCCAGAGGTGATTTCCAGCTCATTGTCGAACAGCTTGAAGAAGCCGGTGACGGTGCTTTACGAAGAGCCTTTGATGCCTTAAAGCTAAAACTGTCAGAAGAAGGTTTGTTTGATACTGCCAACAAACAAAAGCTCCCTGCCCTACCCTACACCATCGGCGTCATCACTTCGCCTTCTGGCGCGGCTATCCGGGATATTCTGACGGTATTAAGACGACGTTTTTCAGCTGTGTCGGTTATTATTTATCCCGTTGCTGTCCAAGGCGATAATGCTAAATATGAAATTACCAAAGCCATCGCCTTGGCTAACGAACAGCAGCAATGCGATGTACTTATTTTAGGACGGGGCGGTGGATCGCTGGAAGATCTTTGGGCGTTTAATGAAGAAATGGTGGCGCGTGCCATCTTCGCCAGTACTATCCCTATCATCTCAGCCGTAGGACACGAAACAGACGTGACTATTGCCGATTTTGTCGCTGATTTACGCGCCGCAACACCGTCAGCAGCCGCAGAACATGCCGTTCCGGATCAACAGGCGTGGCTGTCCCGGTTTGTACAATTGGAGACACGATTTAATCAACTGCTACAGCGTAAATTAAGCCAAAAACAACAAGCCTTCGCGTGGTTAAGCAAGCGTTTGCAACAGCAACATCCCGGCCAGAAACTGGCAAGAAATGCACAACGCCTGGACGAACTTGAATTAAGACTGACTCAGGCCATGCACACAAAAATCCACCGCAATCAAAGTCGTGTTGAAGCCAAAATCGCCCAATTATGGCAACACAATCCAGCCGTAACCATTAACAACTATCAACAAAAACAAGACTATTTAAGTAAACGTCTGATGACTGTCATCTGCCACAAACTGGAAAACCTTAATCAACAGCTATTAAATGTCAGCCAAACATTACATGCAGTCAGTCCATTGGCAACCCTTAACCGTGGCTATGCGCTGGTTATTAAACAACCATCAGGACAACTCATCCGTTCCACAGAACAGCTAAAGCCCGGCGATATAGTAGAAACACGTCTCGCCGAAGGTCGCTTTACCAGTGAAATTAAAAAATTGGTGTAGGATTAAAATAGCTCAGAATATTCACCACAAAGACACGCTAAATTAGCCCAAAAATATTCACCACGAAGACACGAAGAACACGAAGAACACGAAGAACACGAAGAACACGAAGAACACGAAGAACACGAAGAACACGAAGAACACGAAGAACACGAAGAACACGAAGAACAC
>CAIMDR010000114.1 GCA_903839795.1 uncultured Methylococcaceae bacterium
AACGGAGAACCGCCTGCACCCACGATGACTTGGTAAGAATTAGTTAAGCCATTGAGTTTTGATACTTTATAAGTATGCTCATGACCACAGAAGTAAGTGGCTTTATGATTGTCAATAACAGTCCAGAAAGCGGCACCTGCGTCTGGATTTTTATCGCTAAGAGAAGAGGTTGAAGATGAAACTACGGCACCAACGTTATAGAACACTGCCGGTTTATGACCAAAGACGAACATGCGTTTAGCGCCACGATTTTCTGCTGCTATCATGTCCGCATCCAGCCAGGCAGTGGGTGCATAACCGTCTTTACCAACGGCATCTGTGTTGATAATAGCAAAATGTGAAGCACCTACATCAAATGAGTAGCTAAGTTGTGATTGATCCGTGGTAACACCATCTATTCCGCCAATAGCAGGAGTATTGGTTTTAGAAAAATTGGTTGCAGCGGTACCCACCAGGCTGGTGAAACGAGCGGTGTCAAGAACCAAGTCGCCCATATTATCGCGCCAGGCGTTTTCGTTTTCAACTTGCGAGGCTTTACCACAACGTTTACATTGCACTTCATGATTGCCTGGTACAGGAACCACATAAGTACCGGTTTCCATTAAATTAGCGACCATTCCGCGCCAAAAGCCATACTGCTTATAGATCTGCATAATATCCGAATTAAGGACATCACTGATGACAGGGCTTGTGATTGCTGCTTCACTTGTGCCGTTTGAAGTTCTGGTAACCGGTACGCCTGCTTTACCATAACCCATAATCATGTCGCCATTAAAAAACAACAAGTTGGCTTTTTGTGACTGAATGGTGCGCATGATGCGTGACCAGGCTGTTGAGTTTTGCAGCCATTTGCAATCCTGGCCCGATAAGCCGGGGTTCGCTGTTAAGCCGGTAGCACCAGAAGGTGTTTGGCATTTAAGAGTGGGGTCCTGAACAGCCTTTACAAGGCTTGGGTCAATACTTACTGAATCTTGTCTTGAATCACCAACTGTAGAAAAAGTTAGTATGACAGGGTCAGTAACGGCAAAAGAAGGTGCTGAATAGATAGCGGCTACCAGTGAAAATGAAGCGGCAAGAATAGCTTGCCGTTTTAGGGAGTTTATTTTTAAATCAAACATTTGCTCTGTCCAGTAAAGTTATTTGCAAAATCATGCACAATAACTTCAAAATATGACAATTTGATGAATTGGTTGCAGGGTATGTTCAGCTTTTTATTTATAGTTTTGTGTTAGCCATTTAATGCGAGTCAATTGTTAATAAAAATAAACTGACTCATTGTGCCTATAACTTATGATTAATAAATATCATTGAATAACCGTATAAACGGTATATACTGTTATTTTTTATTTAAGCATTAAGAGATAATAATGAACACATCAAAGCCAAAATCAAAAAAAACGGTAGCTGAGCCGGTGCAAATTGATCTGCCCATTGAGAAAACGGTCGTTAAAAAAGTGGCTAAAAAGCCTTCTACAGCAAAATCAAGCATCGTCATTGAAACTAAAGAGGTAGTTGAGGCCGTTGAAGTTGAAGTCGTTGACGTTGACGTTGAAGTTGAAGTTGAAGCAAAAACGGATATTAAAAAAATAAAAAGTGCCAAGATAAAAGTGATTAGGGATAGTTTTTCATTCCCTGAACAGGATTATCTGAAAATTTCAGAACTCAAGAAAACCTGTTTGGCCGCAGGGATTCATGTCAAGAAAGGCGAGATTCTTCGAGCCGGACTGCATTTACTGACACAATTATCGTTAGACGAGCTTAAACTGGCTGTTGAACAAGTTGAAAAAGTCCAGACCGGTCGGCCAACCGCTTCAAAAATTTAGTAATAAATAGGCTTCACGTTAGAAATAAACCGCTAGAGAGGGGCAAAAATTACCAGTATGCTTATTAATGGCTTTCTGTCGTAATTTTGTCAATGTTTTGTAAAGCTTTGTGTTACTATGGATTTTATTTTTTTCAGATAAAGAAGTAGCTATGACTGGTCTTAATAATGACTCATCGCAATATTTAATCAGCACCGTTTCAAAAAGATCGGGGGTTAAATCCGATCTTGTCAGAGCGTGGGAACGACGCTATCAAGCAGTAACACCCACACGCACGGCAGGTGGGCATCGAGTTTATACCGATCAGGATATTGCTCGCTTAAAATTACTTAATCAGGCCACAGGTAATGGCCATAGCATTAGTCAAATTGCCCGGTTTTCGCTTGATGATTTAAAAAAACTGATCAAAGATGAGGCGGGTTTAGTAACGCCTGAGTTGAATAAAAAGACGGTTTCAGTCAGTGACAAAGTGTATCTTACCGAGGATTATATTGAAAAATGCTATGCTGCCGTTTTGGCTTTCGATGCCAGAATGCTGGAGTCGCATTTTGAAAATGCAATTGTAGAGTTGGGTACTGAAGTATTTATTGAGCACTTGCTGACGCCTTTATTAACCAGAATTGGTGAGCGTTGGATATCAGGAGAACTGAGGCCGGTTCATGAGCACATGACTTCATCTGTTATTCGTTCTTTGACCTATATTTTACGTAATAATAATCCCTGTGCAGCCAATGCGCCCCGTATGATTGTTGGTACACCGATTGGTCAATTACATGAATTGGGTGCTTTACTGGCGGCTATTATGGCTGAACTGAGTGGCTGGCAAGTTACTTATTTGGGCGCTAATCTGCCGGCTGAAGAAATTGCTGCGGGTGTTAAATATACCAACGCCAGTGCATTGACGCTGAGTCTCAGTTTTGCTACCGATGATCATGTTGTGGCGAAAGAACTAAGACGACTTAAAAAATTAGTGGGCAATAACGTCTCAATTATTGTCGGTGGAAGGGCGGCCAGTCATTTTCAAGGCGTTTTAAACGAGGTGGGTGTTTTAAATATTCACGGTTATGCGCATTTTAGACAAATTCTGAATGAACTGGCAGCCAAAAATCGGGCGCAAGAAAGCGGATAACGCGTTATAGTTAAATCGGATTGTTGAATTTGGGATAACATGGCAGGCTATATCGCTAATTTATTAATTATTAAAATCTTCTATGAGCTTTTGGAAAACAAAAAAACTGCCTGAAATGACGACCGAAGAATGGGAGTCATTGTGTGATAACTGTGGCAAATGTTGTTTACACAAGTTGGAAGATGAAGACTCCGGGGAGATAGTATTCACCAGCGTTGCATGTAAACTCATCAATTTAACGACCTGTCGCTGTACGCGCTATAACGAACGTACTCAATTAGTCCCGGAATGTCTCAATTTAAAGCAAAATAACTTTACACAATATCACTGGCTACCTTCAACTTGTGCCTATCGTTTACTGCACGAGGATAAAGAGCTTCCTGCATGGCATCCTTTGGTATCGGGAACTACTGCCAGTGTTAAAAAAGCGGGTGTTTCAATCAGAAGTTATGCGATAAAAGAATCAATGGCGGTTAATCTGGAAGACCATGTCATTGAATGGCTGGACTGATAAGCCACTCTTATTAAAAATGGAACACAGATGACACGGATTTGACTGATAGACACAGATAAGAGAAGTTTCTAATTCTTATGACATTATAAGGTCTTTTGGGACTAAAAATAATATCCGTTGAAACCCGTATAATCAGTGCTATCCGTGTTTAATGATTAAAGCCGATATCTACGGAGTCGTTACTCGCTTATTAAATCAGGGTTTAAGATTAATAACAATTCCCGCACCATCAACAGATTTTCGTTTTTCAAATTCCGGTTCTGGAGACATCAAAAATCCACCTTTTAATTCTAGCGGTTGCGGCTTTTTTTTAGTTTCCGGAGCAAAAATATTAGTCACCAGGCTTTGTGCCACTGCTTTTTGGATATTACTTACATCGGTACTTTCAGAGGTATTAAATGGAACAGAAAGATCCAGCGGTTTTTCAAACTCGTTATGTTGAGAGGGGTTATCAGTATTAGTGGTATCTGTTGCCAAGGTTATTTTTTGCGTTTTTCTTTTGACAGATAGAACGTTGTTTTTTGCCTTTGCCGGTTCTGTGTCCAGTGTTTTTTTGATGTTTTCAGTTTCTGCAGATTGTAGTTCACGTTCTGTTTTTCGGGTTTCTATAACGCTCATAGTGTTATCAATAGGTTTGTTAAAACCACTTAGAAAAAACCATGAAACGGTTAGGAAACTTAATAAAAATAGTCGGTAATTTGTCAT
>CAIMDR010000115.1 GCA_903839795.1 uncultured Methylococcaceae bacterium
AACACTGCGGGTTGGGTTGAATCCACGGTTATGTTCGTTGAATTAATGGTCGTGCTGCCTGGCACATCCATCCAGTTCGTGCCGAGGCCTGATGACAGATTGCTGGTTTGTTGCTGAAGTATCCAAATATTATTTGCATTTTTGTGTGATAAAAAAAGTGTCAACTACTTTTGGGCTTCTATGAAGGATGCCGCTTTTTACTATATTAATTTAACATTATTATTTCATTAATGACTTATGTTTTTTAAAAACTGGTGGCCTTTTAGTCAAAAAACAAAAAAGGAGTTGGAGTCTCCGGAAAATAATGACTTCGGTTCATTGGAGAAGATTTACACCCGGGTCGATCAACTTGAACTGGGTATGTATATCACTGAACTGGATAGGCCGTGGCTTAAAACACCGTTTTTATTTCAGGGTTTTGAATTAAAAACGGAGGAAGATATTCAAGCTGTCAGGGATATTTGTGAGTATGTCTATATTGATAGAACCAAAAGAAACAAAGCAAGAGACATTACTGCTAAACAGGCACACGTTAATATTCACAGTGTCTTGGGTTTTGGTTCGCCGCCTGCAAAATTAAGCACTTTTGAAAAAGAGATTTTACAAACAGAAAAAGTCTATAAGAATACGAGAATTTTAGTTGCAGACTTCATGGATAAAATTGCAATGGGTGGCGGAGTTGATGGCAAGCTTGCAAAGGAAGCCGTTGCCGAGTGTGTTAATAGTGTTTTGAAATCTCCCGATGCCATGTTGTGGCTGACTCAGTTAAAAAATAAAGATGAATATACAGCGCAACATAGTATGAATGTTTGTGTTTTAGCGATTATACTGGGTCGACATATCAATCTTTCAGAAAAAAATCTTAATATTCTTGGCCTGTGTGGCATGATGCACGACATGGGTAAGATGCTAATACCAATCAATATTCTTAATAAACCAGGGCCGCTGGAATTAGAAGAAATGGAAATTATGCAGACGCATACCACATTGGGTGCTGAATTGTTAACATCCAGCAGTGATATTTCCCCAAGCGCAATACAGGTCGCTTGTAATCATCATGAACGCTTGGATGGCAAAGGTTATTGTCGGCATATTAGTCAGGCGGCTATCTCTCAATATACAAGAATGGTCGCCATTGTTGATATGTATGATGCCATGACCAGTGACAGGGTTTATCAAAAAGGTAAACCCCATCTTGACATAACCAGTGCCATGATTGACGTAGCTGGCCCACATTTGGATCCGGCATTGGTAGTTAAGTTTATTGAGAGTATAGGGGTTTATCCTTCGGGTTGCCTGGTTGAGTTGACTAACGGCGCTGTTGGTATTGTGGTTGAGGTCAATGAAACAGCCAAGTTGCGACCCAAGGTTATTGCCATTCTGGATGAGGTAAAAAATGCTGTTCCAGAACGAAGCATTGATTTATCAAAAATGATCAAGGATCAGCAAGGTAATATTTATGCGATTAAAGGCATGATAAAAGCAGATGATTTTAATATTGACCACGGCAAATATCTTCAAAAATTTATTTTACAAAGTGGCTTGGCATGAAAAAAATAGCAACTAATAATTTCTCCAAATGCCGCCACGCTCTTGACACAAATAAACTAAAGAAAAAACGCCTTACAGACTTCCACGCTGGGCGATTAGCTGCGTTTTAAGGAACGAGTAAATGCAAGGTCAATATTTTTCAAGGCTTCCATTGACGCGTTATGCGACTAAGTTGATACAGGGTTTAGTCGTTTTATTGCTATGCGTCCCTGCCTGTGTCGACTCAAAAGTTTATCAATGGCAGGATGTACAAGGCAGTGAGCATTTTTCGGATCGCTTTAATCCTGATGCAAAAATCGTTAACATAAAGCCGGGTTACGGTTTTTATCATGTTAAAAAAGTTTACGATGGTGATACGGTTGAACTGGAGGATGGTCGTAAAATCCGCTTTTTAGGTATTAATACACCGGAGATTCAGCATAAAGATAAAATGGCCGAAGCAGGTGGGGAAGAAGCTAAGGCCTGGTTGATTAATAAGCTGCAAGGCACTCGGGTTCACTTGGAATTTGATGTTGAAAAAACGGATAAATACGGTAGAACTTTAGCGTATTTGTTCACTGAAAAAAAAGAGCATTTAAATGTGTCTTTAGTTAAAGAAGGTTTGGCGTCAATCAGTATTTACCCGCCTAATTTGCTGTATGTTAATGAGTTGGTTGCCGCCGGGAATAAGGCGGAGCAGGATAAGTTGGGGGTTTGGCAGCGCCCGGAATATGCAGTAATACCTGTTGGCAATCTTACCGAAGCAGGGCATCCAGGTTGGACGCGATTAGTGGGTAAAGTTGTCAGTATTCGCAATACCTCTAAATGGGTTTACCTGGTTTTTTCTGATCAATTTGAGGCGCGTATTGAAAGTAAATGGTTGTCTTTATTTCCTGACGTGAATGATTATGTAGGGAAAACGCTCGAAGTCCGTGGTTGGCTGAATAAAAACAGAAAGCAATTTTCAATGTTAATTCGTCATCCGAGCGCAATCAGTCAACCAGAAAAAAGTTAGAGAGTAATAAACAAATGCGATGTTAGGATAATGAAGGTGAGATGCTACAATTATCAGATTATAAAAATATAATTAAATTTATCCCCGTGCAATCAAAACAGACTAAACACGCTTACACATGGAACACTATTTATCATATTGCCTTAGAGCATAAAAAAGCACTGATTTATTCTCATTTTATTGCTATTTTAGCAACCATTGCTAGTGTGCCTGTGCCTTTGCTGATGCCCTTGTTGGTGGATGAGGTTTTATTGAATAAACCGGGTGTAGCCATTGGGTTTATTAATCAATTTTTTCCTACTGAATGGCAGCTACCCCTACTTTATATCTCTGTTGTTTTGATTGCCAGTTTAATACTGAGAGTTATCGCCAGCATTTTTAACATCATCCAGGCACGACACTTTTCCTGTATTTCCAAAGACATTATTTTTCGTATCCGCAAAAATCTGATCAGACATTTACAAACCATTTCCATGGCTGAGTATGAAAGCCTTGGTACCGGTACGGTGGTCACTCATTTGGTTAAAGACCTTGATACGATTGATACGTTTATTGGTACTACCGTTAGCCGATTACTGGTCGCTGTCCTGACGATTATCGGAACGGCGGTTATTTTGCTCTGGATGCACTGGCAACTGGGTTTGTTTATTTTGCTGTTAAATCCGGTGGTGATTTATTTCACGCGCGTGGTTGGTTCTCGTGTTAAAAATCTAAAGTCCAAGGAGAATTCTGCCTACGAAGTGTTTCAACAATCGCTCACTGAAACGCTGGAGGCGATCAATCAAATTCGTGCCAGCAACCGCGAGCATTATTATTGTCAGCAATTGATTGAGTCTGCCCGATCGGTTAAAGATTTTTCAGCGGCTTTTGCCTGGAAAAGTGATGCGGCATCGCGTTTAAGTTTTCTGGTGTTTCTGTTTGGCTTTGATATTTTTCGCGCCTGCGCCATGATGATGGTGTTTTATTCTGATCTTAGTATTGGCGAGATGCTGGCGGTGTTTGGTTATCTTTGGTTTATGATGGCTCCCGTACAAGAAATTTTGGGAATTCAATATGCTTTTTATGCCGCTAAAGCGGCGTTGGTACGCATCAATAGATTGAATGCGCTAGAACAGGAACCGCATTATCCTCATCTTGAAAATCCGTTTTTACATAAAACAACCGTTGCTATACGTGTCGATAATTTGCATTTTAGTTATGGCGCAGAAAAAATACTTAACGGCATTCAGTTAAAAATTAAAGCGGGAGAAAAGGTTGCTCTGGTGGGTGCCAGTGGGGGTGGCAAGTCTACTTTAATACAAACCTTGATTGGTCTTTATTTACCCAGTGAAGGCCGGATTTGTTTTGATGGCGTTCCAATTGAGCGCATAGGTTTGGAAGTCGTCAGGGAAAATGTGGTTACCGTGCTACAACATCCGGTTCTTTTTAATGATACTATCCGCGCCAATCTCACGCTGGGGAAGCCGACCAGCGATGCGGCATTATGGAAGGCACTGGCGATTGCACAAATGGAAGAAGCGGTTAAAGATCTGCCAAACGGTTTGAATACAGTCGTCGGTCGTTTGGGTATGCGGCTTTCCGGCGGTCAACGGCAAAGAATGGCCATTGCCCGTATGATTGTTGCCAATCCCAAAGTGGTGATATTGGATGAAGCAACCTCTGCGCTGGATAGCGAAACCGAGTATAAATTACATCAAGCACTGGCTGCTTTTTTAAAAGGCCGGACTACGATCATCATTGCCCATCGTTTGAGTGCGGTTAAACAAGCTGATCATGTTTATGTTTTTGAACAGGGTGTTATTTGTGAGCAAGGCCGCCATGAAACATTAATTAACAATAAGGGGCTTTATGCCAAATTGTATGGTGAATACCAATAAATCAGGCGCAAGGCGCAAGGTATAAATCAAGCCCTTGAACCTTTCACCTTGAACCTCGAATCTGAATACTTATGACCGAACTTTATGATTTACATTGTCATTCAACCGCCTCTGATGGTGCCTTATCGCCAACAGAATTAGTCCAACGTGCGCACCAGCAGGGTGTTACTGCGCTGGCCTTAACCGATCACGATACTACCAATGGACTCGTTGAAGCACAGTTAAGTGCGATGGCGACAGGTATCAGGTTAATTCCTGGTATTGAACTATCTACGAACTGGCAAGATAAATGTTTCCACATAGTAGGGTTGGGAATTGATCCAGACTATCTGCCTTTGGCTGAAGCTACCCATAATTTGCAGAGTACCCGTGTAGAGAGAGCCGAAAAAATTGCGTTAAAGTTAGAGAAAAAACGTATTCCTGGTGCGTTTGAAGCGGTCAAAAAAGCGGCGGGTACAGGCATGATTACCCGTTCCCATTTTGCCGATTTTCTGCTCTCACAAAACCATGTATCTACCCAGCAAGAAGCTTTTGATCGCTATCTGGCTAAAGGCAAGTCGGCTTATGTCTCTACATCCTGGGCTGAGCTGGAGTTGGCGGTAAGCTGGATTACCGGAGCGGGTGGTGTTGCGGTATTGGCGCACCCTTTACGCTATAAGCTTACAGCCAATTGGATGAAACGCTTTCTCACTGCTTTTAAGGATGCAGGCGGGCAGGGCATAGAAGTGATAACCAGCAGGATGAATGCCGATGAAATACGCGTGGCTGCGGATTATGCAACCCGATTTGAACTGGCCGGATCAATGGGGTCTGATTTTCATAACGCAACCAATCAATGGGTGGAATTAGGCAGGCTTGCACCGTTGCCCAATAACATCAAACCGGTTTGGGAGTTGCTGGGTTAGTTTGCTGCAACGGTGAATAATCTGGCTTAAGCAGAAATTTAATCGCAACAATGACCATGCCGCCAACGGTAAGCGTTGTTGCAAACGACCAGATCATAAAATGATCAATACGGGAAGTTAGCACTTCAAAGCGCTTATCGACTTGTTCAAAGCGCTTATCGACTTGTTCAAAGCGCTTGTCTACTTGTTCAAAGCGCTTGTCTACTTGCTCAAAGCGCCTGTCAACCTGCTCAAAATGTTTATCCACTTGCTCAATACGGCTATTAACTTGCTCAAAACGTAA
>CAIMDR010000116.1 GCA_903839795.1 uncultured Methylococcaceae bacterium
CATCCAGGATGCCTGCATCTCTTCAAAAACAGTAGCATCAAGCATAGAATCGCCGTTGCCGTAAGAAACCATGAAGGTTTCTACCCATGCTTCATACTCAATACTCATCTGGCCAAAACATGGAATAGGAGAGAAAAAAAGTTGCTTCTGGTCATCCCAAACAGGCGGATCACACTCCATATGATATTCATTAAAGAACGGTAGATACGTGGTGATCACTGGATATACTTTACCGAATGGCTTGGTAACGTTGGCATACTTCTCTCCATTAAAAGTAATCGTGTCTTTGACCTCTTTATAACCACTGGCAACCCTGGGCTGCGGTATCTGTTCCCCGTCGACATAAACCACTAGTCCGTTGCTGACTTCTTCGGGATCACACCAGACATCCAGATAGACTTTGCCGTATTGTAATACCCCGCCGACAGATAAAATACTAAGTGGAACAATAGGAGGAATCCAAGATTTTTTATCAGCAGAAAGATTCCCTGGGTCTACCATACATTTTTTTTCAAGGTAATCTTTATTCTTCTCAACACTAATCGGCCTGATTGGCTTGGGAGGGTATGGTTGTACCGTGATCTGAAACGTTGCGACAGAAACTTTATTATTCATCACTATTGCCAATCAATGCAAAACTGAACGGATTATCGGTAGATAGACTACAATTTTGAGGAATAACGCGCTTTAGCCAAATGGCTTGAGCGGATGGGTGGGTTGTGAATGTTACACGATCATTGGTTACAAAAGTACCGCCCCAACATGTTGATGGGAGAGTGAAATAATGATAGCCTGAAAACGCGCTGTTTGAGGCTGTAAACAACGTGCTCTTTGTCCCTGTACCAATCAAGCCTAACGTATCACCAACCACGGTGTATGCTGTAGAGCTGGTAAAAGAGACAGTCCACACTTGTTCTATACCGCCGATTGCATCAAGCCCGATATAGCCACTAGCAAACGTGCCATTGATCGAGCTGTTCGTAACAGATGCCACCGTCGCGTTGATGTCTGGAAGATTGATAATTGAGGTCACCTTACTGCCTGCGGCATAAGCAAACGATAAGGTATAAGCATTGGATGTAACGAGTGAAACCGTGGTTCCTGTCACATTAACTGACCCCACGGTGAAAAATTCCAAATTGCCCGCATCACTATCAATTGTCGTTTTATCCGTGATAATCACAGGATCGTTGACGGCAAACAGTGTATCCGTTGATTCAGTGACGAGGGTGATGGTTGAACTGCCTGCGGCTATATCCGCCGGTGTTACACCAACCCCATAAAGTCGAGTTGCAACCATCGTGTTTTGCGTATCGGTCTGCGTGCCTGGAAAACAGACGATCCGGTCAAGTCCTGGCGTATCTCCCATTAAGAAAAATTGAGGGGTGCTTAATACTGTATTGTCGGCATTCTCGCATTTATAAAAGATTTTACGGTATTTGGTAGAACCTGAAACCCGTTCACTGTTTTGAGCGTTGGGAAAGATATTACCGCTCCCTACGGGATTGGAGCTTATCCGCCCGCCGTTGGTCACATCGTTGGAAACTGTCAAAGGGTAATAAAGTTTAATTTCGCTTGCTACGATCGTCATTTAGGACACCTGTAGAAGTTTGATTGACCCAAAAAAATAGGGATGGTTTGGTAATACTGGTTGCATGGTAATTGCTTCGCCGTCGCTATGGTCAAAAATTACCGTTGCAGAAAAGTTTTCCCAAGTAAAAACGTATGTAGTGCCCGTGAAAGATGCCATGGCTGTAAGTGTGTTTAAGTCATCATTAAGCCACCAGCCAGATTCTTTGCTACCTTCTAGGTGTATCTTACGGCCATTGATTAACTCTTCATCCCATATCACTAAACTACCGCTGATCGTGCGGTCAAAGGTACGAACAATGGGTTGCCAATTGTAACGATTAGACCAAAGGGTAGAAACTGGTATGGTAAGTGAACCGATTGTTTTAGACACTCACTCTCCCTCTTTGACTCTCTTTCATCGCTTTTGACCAATCACGCACCGCATCAGCTCTGCCGTGAACGCTGAGCGTGGGCAAGCCTGGTAGATTGAGATCGAGTCGTATGATTTCAGAAGGCCTAGATTCTGTCGCGTTTTGAATCACACGCGGATTTAGTATGTTTTGAACTTTATGTAAAGGTTCATAATTAATAGCATTGAGCAGCGGGCTAAACAGTGCGGATCGTTGCGCATTGATGACCCATTCGCCTGGTGTGAGCATCGCACGGAACGTATCCCCGCCGCCAAACCCTGGCACTCTGCCGCCGGTGGCAAACCCTGGAACAAGTGAAGTGGGGCTACTTTCTTGCATGATCTGATTAACTGAGTTGTTTAAAGAATCCACTTTGTCTTTTAGGCTTAATACTTTGGCGGTGGTTGGTGTAAGGTCAATGTTCAAAGGTATGGGGCTTGACAAAGTCTCTTTGGTTTTCTCTTGGAACTGGTCAACCTGGGTGGTGGCTTTATCGGTTGAAAAACCGCCGTTTAAAATTAAAGATTCTGACGTTGCTTGATTAGGCCCATCGCCTATAATCTGTAAGTCTTTATGTGGATTATCTTTAATCATTTTTGGCTGTATTAAATTAGTATGATCACCGCCACGGTCTTTTATAACGCCGCCGCCGCCTTGTTTTTTCAACTCTTCTAAAGTGTCTCCGATGTTTATTTTGATTTCTTCAAATTCATAACTTCTCGATTTAGCACCCTTCGTGATTCTTACAACTTCTGCTTGTATCTCTCGCAGTTGGTTCGTAAGCTCTTTAACGCTTTCTTCATCCACTAGATCCGTATGTTGCACGATCTATGATTTTATTCTATCCATCATTTTTTGAGCTTTATATAACGGTTCCGCACCGGCAAGTTTATCTGGTGTAAATTTATATAATTGTTGCTCTTTATTCTTTATTTTATCCATAATATCATTATAGTCATCAGATTGTGGTTGTGATTTATCTGGATTAACAGGCAATTCATTTTTATTTTTATACAATAACTTTAATTCATCTTTCAAAATGTGAATTGTATTTGCCTCACCCATCGCAATTTGCACATCGGCGGTTGTTCTTTCTAGTCGTGCAATATTGGGGTCTTTGCTAGAAAAAATCTTATTTATAATGGTCGTTCCTAGTTTTGCAAATGCGGCCTCAATCGTTTTAACAGCGACACCCATGGGTTGTGAGACATATTTCTCTAAAGCGTTTTCAAAGCGGGCAATATCCTGGAGTGGTCCTTTTCTTGTTTCAATAGAAGAATAAGCATATTGATCTTTTGCTTGACTAATAAAAGCATTACGCACCATTTCACTCGTGATCTGCCGTGCTTTTACCTGTTCTCTTAACTCTCCAACTGTTATATCCATTCCACGAGCAAGCATCGCCACCGACCCTGGCAAGTCTTTATAGAGTTGATTCATCTCTATGCCTGTTAAGACACCCGCTGTTTCAATTTTCTCTAAGGCATAAATCAACCGCGATAGTTGTTGGTCTGTAGTTCCTGTCGCATGGGCAATCGTCATAATCGCTTCAAAATATTGATGCCCTGGTTCCCCTTGGTTCTGGGTACCAATCGAAGCACCCTGGAATCTGCCAAATGCGGTTAACGCTGTATCAAACTTCTGTCCAAACTCATTAGCCACTTTCTGTATATATTCAAACTCACGATTACCCGCCAACTTATCACCACCAGAAGCGGCTTGAAATCTGAGTTGATTACGTAAATAGTCCTCCCCGCTTTTCTCAACGCTGCTAAGTAGTTGTTGCAACTTCTGTCCTGCCATCATTGCAGCCATCATCCCATCAGAAGGCAAGCCTAAACCAAACGCAAGGCCTCCGGCAAGGCCTTCGCCAGCGTTCCCTTTGACCACACCATTAAAGGCCAATCGATTCCGCCTCTGTTCTTCTTGTGCCACCAGCCTTGCATTAAAATCAGCTTGCTTTTGCTTTAATTCATTCTCTTTATTGATTCTATCTTGAGATGCTTTAAGTGCCAGTTGGATTATACGGGCAATCTTCCGTTGCTCGATCTCCGCTTCACGATCTGCCCTGTCCTGTGCGGCTTTTAGTAGTTTGTCATTCGCTAGAATGATTTTATTAACCTCTTTAAGTTTAGCTTCAACGGCCTTCTCTGCTCTGTCCTGATCTGATTTTATTATTCTATCGTTTTGTTTAATCGCTTTATTGGCAGCGTCTGCCGTAAGTTGCGCTATTTTATTCGATTGCGTTGTGTACAAAGCGATATTATTTACCGCACGCATCTGTTCCGCTTCTTTTTTAGCCTGTTCAGTCAGTTTCTTTTTTTCTTCCGAAAGCTTTTTGGTGGCCTCTGTCAGTTTGCCCGTTGACTCTGTTTGCTTTTTGAACGTATCGCCATTAATGGAATTATTACCACCGAGGGTTTGCATAGCCTCTTTGATCTTGCCGATGGATTCCAGCAGCTGTTTAGCATCGGCGGTAAATTTAACAACTACGTCATTCGTTCCTTCCATCGCGTTCGCGTTCCTTTATAATATCCAATGCTTTGACAAAACGAGACCATGGCCAATCCCATGGATTACAAAAGCCGTATAAATCAACCTCTAAAGCGACTCGCTCGATGTCGGTTGATTGACCGCTATGAATTGGCTGTGTATGAGAGCGAAAAAAGCTTTGTTTTTTACCTCGCAGAGTTCTTTGATCTTCTCTAGCGTGGTGGGAGTAAGATCGCCGAGTTGCTCAACGGTCAAGTTCGTCATGTGCCGCAATCCGTAAATCCCCACGGGTTGGGTTGCCATACTGGCAATCATATCTACGGCAGTTAGCTGGCTTGATTCATTGAGCAATAAGACAATCTCATTAACAGTCATTTCTTTTACAGTGAATGTCAGACCATCCACCGTGACTTCATCAATACTTCTAGCCATACTATAGTACCATCATTTCACGGAAGAATTGTGACTTGCCTGGTGTCGTGATCGTGCTGTCTTTCAGCACCTCTCCAGCAATCTGAATTTTAGCGAATGTTTCGCCTTTATAGCTCATATCTTTAATCGGCCCAAAACGTACTTTGAACAGATCAACGATCCGAGGTTTATTGTAATTCGCGGTATTCACACCATCGAAATAAACCCTATACTCTGAACCTGTGGTGGTCATGGCCTCAATCGATTGACTATCTGAATAATTGTAGCTCGCAACTGTAACAGTAGAACCTTCAACAATAGAACTAGTCTCAGGAATAAACAAACCGGCTCCAGTGACCGTATAGTCAGTGCCTAAAGCATAAGTAACCGTGCTATCATTTGTAAGGGTTACAGTACTAGGATTGACGTAAGTCAAAGGCAATAAACAACCTTTATGTGCAACATATTTTTCGTTTGATGCCGTGCTGGCCGTTACAGGTGTTCCTATGGCACCAAAGATCGCCAATGCCAAATTGGCAGGGCTCAAATCGGTGAACGTTAGTGACATATCGACTTTATCAATTGTTGCTACTTGCTGAATGTTGCCACCAGCTAAACTATCATAATCTTTAAGTGTCTCAACTTTATCAGTGATGGTTAGTTTGAATTCTTCGACATTACTGATATAACGCAAACCATCACTCTTGTCAGATAAACTGATGTATAGTTTGCCTTTGCCAATAAAATAATATGGGTTTGACATTTATAGTAACCTTGTATGCTTAAAAAATTGTTTACTCTGTTGTATTTCTGGCATAACCATTGTTAAGCCTCCTGATCTTGGAAGACCTGGAATATCAATAATGCCTTGCGCTAAATCTTTCAGCCATGCGCGCGCGATCTTGACGCGATAGGCAATATCTTCGGTTTGCCTGCCGTCTGATAAATAGCTTCTAGCAATGTTGGCGCAAATTGTCGGCAGAATAGAAGCAGCCACAAAAATATCAGCCAATGGCAGTTCATAGGCCATGGTCAAATAACTGTCCATTTCCATGGATGCTTGATACAAAGCGAATTCACAACGTACAACTGATTCTGCTGCGATCGCCTGTTCATCCTCACTAATGTAGTCCGGCCACGTGGGAGAGTCGGAAGAAGCAATCAATACTGCTTCCCCCGAACTCACTACCGTGTTGTCTTGTGCAGACCAACCGGCTACCTCATCCGCCCCAAACATCGAGATCATTTGTGATACGGTTGAATAAGCCATAATTGTTACACGTACACATTTTTGAAAAGGTAACCCATGTCATCGGCACAAATCAGTTCTTTTACTGATTCACCAACACGTACAATAGTGCCGCCGCGCAAGCCGATATCAATATCTTGCCACGAACCAGCGACTCGACTTCCAAATTCAGCCGTAAAGCCAAAAGTTGATGTCCCACCGTTGCTTGCTGCTAATCCGTTTTGATAGATCAATGCGCAATAGTTACCCCAGCACCGATCCAGTACCGGCGTTTTACCTTTCTTAACCGTGTTGACAAAACTCTCACCCACAAAGATGTTATCTAGCTCTAGCAGGTCTTTTAAGAACTGTTTCGGCACAATGCCAGAATCACCAATATTGCCGTGGTAGGCTTTAACAATCTGTGCATTGCGTACTAAGGCTGAATAGGCTTTACGACCAATGACCATGGTGTTGGGACGCATGATTAAATTAACACTGTCCATAGCATCAATGATCTGAGTCATAGGCACACCGGCAGCATCGCTCCATGCTTTGCCAGCTCCAGCCGTCAAATCAAGGTAGTTGTTGCCATTATAGCTGCTTGAATTAAAAACTAAACTTGCAGTGCGTTGTTCACGGGCTAACGCAATCAACTCAGTGACTTGTTCCGTTGCTAAGCCTAGTGGGTCATAGCCTGGATAAGCATTTTCAATATCGGACAATGGGATTTTTTCTTGCAACCCATAGTCAATCGTGCTGTCTGTGACTGACGTTGCGGATCTCTCTACTTCGTTGGTCTGAGACGTACGACCTACCAAAGTATTAGGAATAGTGAATTCATCACCTTTAGCAAGTTTGAAATAGGTGAATGCTTGTTTGCCAACAGGCAGCCGAGGTAGTACCGAATCGGCAATGTAGCTGCGGTTTTTATAAGCTAGTGTAATAGCGGTAAGTTGTGGAATAACGGTAAATGGTGCAAAAGTAGTCATTTTGTTTTCTCCTTACATCTTCGCAATGGTGTTTTGCTGCACCATAATTGGTATAATTTCACCACTAGCACCCGCGTCGAGCGCGTATCCAATGGATTGCACTAACGCTACGGTATTGGCTACGGCTGCAATGCCATAACCACTAGAATCGGTGGTGATAGGATCAAACATTTTGACAGCACCCCCCAATTTTAGGTCTGCAACATCACCGATAACCACATCAACGGTTTGACCAGTAGAACCACCGATATCGGTCGTCACTCCCATTAACATCACGGTTGACGTTGCTGTACTTGCGCCAACGACGCCATCGATGCCATTGACATGGGTCACAATCTGATTGGCTACTACGTTACCGCCCGCTGTGAACGGGTAAATCAATCTTTCCATTTTCTTAATCCTTCCATAAAATTTTAACAGCTTCGCTAAAACGAATACCTTCATCTAATGCTTTTTTCTGTGCTAATTTAGCAATAGCCTCAACACTTAACTTTTCTTCTTTGCCGGTTTCTTTAGTATGCTCGTTGAAATCTACCTGCTGCGTTTGCGTCTGTAAGAATTCCAGAAACCACTTTCTTAAGTCAACCTGCTTTTCCTCTGTAAAATCAACGGTTCTACCCGTCAATACTTCCATAAAATCCAGCAGTTCTTCTTTCTTACTGCCAATCGCTCGACCACTGGCAATGATCTTTTCTAGTTCATAACCGTTAGAATCGCGCTGTAATTGCTTCTCAATCAGGTTAATTTTAGCTTCGCGTGCATCAAGTTCTTTACCTCGCTCTGCAAATTCAATGGCAGTATCAACCGTGGTAATAGTTACCGGCTGTACTGGTGTCTTTTCTTCAATCATTTCGTTAAACTCCAATTCAATTGTGCCCTCTAATTCTGAAAAAACTGCATCCCCTAACCCTTTAATAGCAGGCGGAACAGCACCCAAAATACCAACATGCCTAAGATACCAAACTCCAATAACTGGATTGATGGGGCTATCCGGCTTGTAAAAACTAGCCGAGACCTTTTTATATCTACCGTTCTGAACCATCTCGCTAAAAGCGGGATCAACTTGCACTGCATTTGCATTAAGCCCTCCCTGCGCATCTACCTCTAAATGATCTACCCAACCCCACGCCGGCGCGTTCTCTTTCGGATGTCCGATCACAAAAGGAGCTTCATGTTTAGACTTGTCATAAGCCTTTGCACATGCCTCTAAATCGTCTTTACTTAATGTGACTTGCTCACCGCTGGCACTGATATGCGTTCCCGCTCTAAATATCTTCATCGCATGATTCCCCATCCAACTCCCTGACTTATTTTCAACTCTCTAAAATTGTCTCGTGGCATTAAAAAATCAGCATCGATGCCGTGGGCTAAGCTGCCACCATTCATTTCATAGGCATAGATCGCAAGAAATAATGACCAAGCTCTATCTGCGTGCCCGGTGCTGTCTCTGTCGGCGATGTACTGTGGCATCCCCGTGGCGGTGTATTGCTTCTTGATTTTATGTAGGTCTGCAATCAATTGTGGGTCGTTGGGAATAGTGATCGTTCTGTTTTCAAAAACAGTTTTGGCAGCAACTGCCATCTCTTGTTTTGATTTTTGAGAAAAATTCACACCGGTGACAACATCGAGGCCGAATTTGTTTTGTAGTTCTTCGACCGACCGTTCACCGATGCCAGTTTGATCAACATAAACCGAGACTACTCGATACCTTTTAAGAACATCTCCCACGATAATATCTTGTTCTGCAAAAGAAATTCTCTGGCGGGCAATAATCTCTCTAACCACCAAAATACCAGACACGAGTTCGCAAACAGTAACAACAAAAAGATCACTACGTATGGCAATATCAACTCCAACGTAACATAGCCCATCTGTATATTTTCCTATTGTCCCGGTGCAACTTTGTAAAAGTTCGTAGGGCAACCATGAACTAGCTTCATCAAGCCATTGCAGTTCATATTCTTGCGACCACGCATCATCATCATTTAAGGCTGATTTGAGTTCTGTGACATTACGGTCAAGACCTGCTTCAACCGCCGTATGTATATCCACCGTGTGGCGTGACCAGAACGTATCGGTACCCGTCATGATATCGTAGAACTTGTTGCCTTTGCCATTCGGCGTGCTCATAACCAGAATGCGATGGCCAGCAGAAATAACGGGAAACAAGGACTGCCAAATTTTTCGACTGTCTTGATGAAAAGCAAATTCATCCAGAAAGACATTAGCTGAGAAACCTCGCGCCGTGTCTGCGTTCGCTGGTAGAGCTGTAATCCGCGATCCTCCTGGAAAAGTGACCTCAAGAGAGGAATAAGAGGCATCGGCAAAGAATGGTATTTCTTTACGTGCGAAATCGGCACCCATTTTTTGGCAGTGCATAACGACACCTTCTGCCATGGCTTCTTTCGCCTGTCGTTCGCCCCGAGATAGGATGATCCATCGTGACCGTTGGCCGGCAATCTCTTTTTCAACGCAGTCTTTTACCACTTCTAAAGTTGATGTAAATGTCTTTCCAGACTGCCGGCAAAACATGCCAACTTTATAACGTGAATCGTCATTTATCCAAGCGCGCTGATACTTAAGTAGTGCCAACGTAATCTCTTAATACATTTTGTGCTAACTCTTGCACATGGGAGAGAGGGTTTTTCTTGCCGTTCACTTCCTGCCTTAAATCAACTAAAGCACCGAACAATAACCGGATCATCGAAGAGTCGCCGTCCCTGGCTTTCTCAATGGCCATATCTGCTATTTCGTCCTGATTACGTAGCAGAAAATCTTTGAGTGTATCTTCTGTAATATTCATTTCTTTAGCGAGCTCCAAATGCCCACCAATCCAGCGAATACCGCAACTACCCACCCCGTTAAGTTCCCTAGCAACCGCATGGACTTGATGAAAGATAGTTGCTTATCAATCTCATCCAGTCGTTTCAATATCGCTTGCTGATTCGATACATACACTGCGTTTAGTTTCTGCATCTCCATTAAGCTAGTGTGCTGGTCCCAAGGCTTTTGAAACCAATGAAACACTTCACACATATTATAGGCAGTCTGCTCAAGGTCCCGGGACCATATTACAGCCACTCCACTAAACTGCACAGTAAGTAAGTAGCGA
>CAIMDR010000117.1 GCA_903839795.1 uncultured Methylococcaceae bacterium
GATTTTAAAAAATAATGCGGGTGAGTCTATCAAATAATAGCTGAGACCAGACAGCTACCCTAATGACGAACTATAGTCGCGACGTGAGCGTCGCTCCCACCGTGGGAGCGACGCCCACGTCGCGACTAGCGAAAACATCTTGATTTATACGGGATTGTCTCAGTCAAGCTAAAAAAACAAGAACAACGAGTAGCGGTGTTATTATTACCAACAGGTTACTTTGTAGGTGCGTATTGATCATCAATAGACTAAACACCCACTATTTTGGTATAGTTATGTTGTTTAACAAACTTCGACCCACCCGTTTTAATATTTTTAACCCAATTACTCTGGAGATACTCAATGCCAATTAAAGTTGCAATCAATGGTTATGGTCGTATTGGACGTAATATCGTCCGTGCATTATATGAATCAGGCCGTACCAATGAAATTCAAATAGTTGCAATCAATGACTTATGCGACAGCAACACTAATGCTCACCTGACACAATATGACTCTGTGCATGGAAAATTTCCTTTTGAAGTCACTGTCGATGGCGACTTCATTGTTATCAATGGCGATAAAATCCGGGTTTTCTCTGAAAGAGATCCGTCAAAACTGCCTTGGGCTGAGCTGGGTGTTGACGTTGTTCATGAATGTACCGGTTTTTTCACCAGCAAAGCTAAAGCATCAGCACACATTACTGCCGGCGCAAAAAAAGTCATTATTTCAGCGCCCGGCGGTGATGATGTTGACGGCACCATCGTATTTGGCGTAAACCACGACACCTTGAAAGCGTCTGATACCGTTATTTCCAATGCCTCATGCACAACCAACTGTCTGGCACCGATTGTAAAGCCTTTAAACGACGCTATCGGCATTGAAAGCGGTTTAATGACTACCATCCATTCATACACCAATGATCAGGTTCTGACTGACGTCTATCACCCTGATTTACGCCGCGCCCGTTCAGCGACTCAATCCATGATTCCTACCAAAACCGGTGCAGCCGCAGCTGTTGGTTTGGTATTGCCTGAATTGGCAGGAAAACTGGATGGTTTTGCCATGCGCGTACCGACTATCAATGTGTCTGTTGTTGATTTAACTTTTCATGCGGCCAGAGATACCAGCGTAGCAGAAATTAACGAAATTTTAACAGCGGCCTCTAATGGCGCATTAAAAGGTATTCTTGATATCAATGAAAGACCGTTGGTTTCCATTGACTTTAATCATAACCCTGCCTCCTCTATTTACGAAGCACCCCTGACTAAAGTATTGGGCGGTCGTTTGGTAAAAGTTTTGTCTTGGTATGATAACGAATGGGGTTTCTCAAATCGTATGCTGGATACCACAATCGCTTTTGTAAACGCTAAATAACGGATTTAATTAATGTTAAGAAGAACCAAAATTTTAGCCACACTCGGCCCCGCAACTGATAAGCCCGGTGTACTTGAAGGCTTATTCAAGGCGGGTATTGACGTTGTCCGGATGAACTTTTCTCATGGTTCTGCTCAAGATCACCTCGACAGAGCTGATGCGGTTCGTGCGCTTAGCAAAAAAACCGGACGGCGCGTAGGTATTCTTGCTGATTTACAAGGCCCTAAAATCCGTATCGCCCGCTTTAAAGATACCAAGGTCATTTTAAATGAAGGTCAGGATTTTGCACTAGACATTAATTTTGACCCGACTCAAGGCGATAATACCCAAGTTGGCATCACTTACGAACCGTTGGCTCTGGAAGTCAGACCGGGAAGTCGTCTGTTACTGGATGACGGTCGTATTGTGTTGGATGTAGTTAATGTGGTTGATATGCGCGTTAACTGTACCGTTATTGTCGGTGGAGCGCTATCCAACAACAAAGGTATTAACCTGATGGGCGGCGGACTTTCTGCTGCGGCATTAACTGAAAAAGACAAAGAAGATATCAAAACTATCGCCCTCATGCAGTGCGATTATGTAGCCGTATCTTTTCCACGTTGCGCTGAAGATCTTAATGAAGCGCGTCGTTTACTGGTTGCTGAAGGTTGTTATGCCGGTATTGTTTCTAAAGTTGAACGTGCAGAAGCGATAGTTCCTGATGTTATGGACGAAATCATTCTGGCATCTGATGCAGTGATGGTAGCGCGTGGCGATCTGGGTGTTGAAATTGGCGATGCCAATTTGCCGGCTGTACAAAAATTACTGATTAAACGTACCCGTGAACTCAATCGTGTTGCCATTACCGCAACACAAATGATGGAGTCCATGATCGAAAACCCAATCCCTACCCGGGCTGAAGTGTTCGATGTTGCCAACGCCGTTTATGACGGAACTGATGCCATTATGTTGTCAGCGGAAACCGCGTCCGGAAATTATCCGGTAAAAGCGGTTGAAGCGATGCATCGGATCTGTATAGAAGCAGAAAAACAACCCAGTGTTCGTGAATCTGATCACCGCGTCAATGTTAAACACTTTGAACGTGATGATGAAGCCATTGCCATGTCAGCCATGTATATGGCCAACCATGCCAATATCAAAGGTATTGTAGCGTTAACAGAGTCTGGTTCAACACCCCTGTGGATGTCCAGAATCAGCTCCGGAATGCCTATTTTTGCCTTTAGCAGCCAAGAAAAAACACTGGGTAAAGTAACCCTTTATCGGGGTGTTTTTCCTATGTATTTTGAGCTTCAAGGCAATAATGATCATGCTGAAGTTAATCGCAGCATTGTTAAAGAGCTTAGAAAATGGCACAAAGCAAAAGATGGTGATAAATTTATTATCACTAAAGGCGATTTAACCGGTGTAGAAGGTGGCACTAATGCGTTAAAAGTCATTGTCATTGGACAAGGCTTAACGCCTTAATTTGGGTTGATTCGTAATTATTCACCTCCCCCTTTGAAAAAGGGGGATTGAGGGGGATTTATCTAATAAAATCTCCCCTAACCCCTCTTTTTCAAAGAGGGGGACTGAGTAATTACGTTGATTCTGCACCTGGATTACAAGCTGGGTGCAGAATCGCTCATGCTGTTGACGGTTAACACCATCTCAATAGTTGTCGGGTTAATTAAAACCTAACCTGACACCTTTATCTTATATCGACTGACACCATCACCCACCCAAATAGTTAGCCTTACACTCAATGTTCAAGTTTTTAATACTTGATTTTGGGAATTTCAGCGATAACAAACAATAGACGTAGGCCGGAATAAGACCACCCAAGC
>CAIMDR010000118.1 GCA_903839795.1 uncultured Methylococcaceae bacterium
AAGCATTGCAGCCAAAATATCGCGGGCATGGCCCGCTCCTACGGTGTTATTGTACTTAACTTAACGGCAGTGGGCCTACGCCTATGTAAATCTCAAAAGATTATCGCCACGAAGACACAAAGTACAAGAAATCTTGTAACCATTCAGACGTTAAAAAATAGAACACCGATAACACGGATTTGACTGATAGACACGGATAAGGAAAGTTTCTCAGTCTTATGAACATATTGAGCAGGTCTTTTATCGATAAAATAAAATCCGTTGAAATCCGTATAATCAGTGTCATCCGTGTTCTATGATCGAAGCCAATATCTACTAAGCCGTTATGTTTTTCTTCGTGGTAAAAAATAGTTAAGCTTAATCAACCAGCATATCGCCGCTTTGGTGTTGCCACATGGCGTAGTATTTGCCTTTTTTGGCGAGCAGTTGTAGATGGGTGCCTTGTTCGATGATACGGCCTTTTTCCAAAACGATAATGCGATCCATCTTTAAGATAGTGGAAAGCCGATGGGCGATAATAATGGCGGTTTTATTTTTTATCAGCTCAAAAATAGCGACCTGTATTTGTTTTTCAGTTAACGAGTCCAGTGCACTGGTGGCTTCATCCAGCACCACGATAGGCGCATCTTCCAGAAAAGCCCGGGCAATGGCAATACGCTGCCGTTCACCGCCAGAAAGTTTAACGCCCCGTTCACCCACCAAGGTATCAAATTGGTTGGGTAAGGCTTGGATAAATTCAAGGCTGCGGGATTTTTGGGCAACCGCAATAAGCTGCTCATCTGAAATGTTGGCACCCAGCGTAATGTTGTCACGTATTGAACGGTGAAATAAATCGGGCTGTTGAGGCACCATGGATATTTGTTCGCGCAGGGCATGTAAGGTAAACGATTTTGCATCAAGTCCGTCAAAAGCAAGCGTGCCTTGTTGGGGATCAAGAAAGCGAAACAGCAATTTGGTTAAGGTTGATTTACCGGAACCGGATTGACCGACCAGCGCTACTTTTTCACCGGCTTTTAAGTCCAACGAAAAATTATCAAACAAACGGGTTTGCCTAAGATTAGCCGGGTTATAGCTAAAGCAGAGTTTGTTAAAGCTAATAGCACCTTGGCTGATAGCGTGTGCTTGTGCGTGAGTGGAGTCTTTTTCAATATCTTCCTGTCTGAACACTTCGGCCATTTCCGAAGCGTCTGCCAACGCGGTAAAAAAAGTTCTAAAATTACGGCCAAACTCCCACAAGCGCTGGATAAGAATAAGCATAATCGACTGGAACAAAACAAACTCGCCGACCTGAAAAATGCCGGTTGTCCATTTTTGGATCATTAAGTAAACCAAGAGCAATTCAATGCCAAAAGTCATTAAGCCTTGTACGGCAAAAGAGAGAAAGGTAAACAACCAGGCGATTTTCTTTTTCTTGTAGACAAAATCAGAGGCCTTATTGATGCGTGCTTGCTCACGGGTTTCCATGGCAAAGCTTTTGACAATAAATATGTTACTGATGGCATCGGAATACACGCCGCCAACCAAGGAATCCGCTTCAGCGACGGCTTGATCGAAACGCATTTTCCAGAGCGAATAGGCGATATTCCAGGTGATAAAAAGGCCAACCCACGCCAGGAAGTAAAAAGCGAATTCGTGTTGCTGCTGGTAAAAGATGGTAAATGAAATGACTATCGCTAAAATATTCATGAAGAACTGAAATAAAAACCAGTCCATAATCGTTTCAAAAGAGCGTGAAAAGCGGTTGGCTTGTTTGATTAAGCTGCCTGAAAAACTGTTCTCGAAAAAAGCATATTTTTGTTTTTTAAGGACATCAAAACAGCGTTTTTCAAGTAAATTAATACCGCCGCCATCAAGTGGAATAATGGCGATTTCAAGCAGTCGCCATGACACCCAGACACCGGCATAGATACAAGCAATAACTTTTAAATTTTCCAGTAACAGCGCCAGCGTTGCCTCGGAATAAGGCGCAGCCAGTCCATTGGCTATATTTTTATAATAAATGGGGGCTGATAAATCCAGTGTGATGGAACAGGCCAAGGCAAATAAGGCCATAAAGAAATAGCCTTTTTTTTGCCAGACAACTTTGCAGTATTCTTTAAATATAATGTCCATTTTTGTCGTTGCTTGATCTTGTGATGGGTCTGTTTTAGGATAAAAGGCATGAAATATTTCGTGGTATTGAATCAATACTCAGTATACAGTAGATGGACTGTAATTAATTTTAGCAAAGCCTGTTTATATATTGGCTTCAATCATAGAACACGGATGACACGGACATAGAACACGGATGACACAGATTATACGGATTTCAACGGATTTTATTTTTAGTCGAAAAGGACCATGACTGTTGATAGGCAATATTCAAGTTTTTAATGCTTGATTCGGGTGAAACCGCTATAACAAGCAATAGGCGTAGGCCGGAATAAGACCACCCAAGC
>CAIMDR010000119.1 GCA_903839795.1 uncultured Methylococcaceae bacterium
GCTAGCAATAATTAAGTAGTTAATTTTAAAGTATTTTATTTTTAACATACCACGTTTTACCCGGGGATTTAAAGTGGATACAAAAATAGTATATTGATGCTTCTTTGAAGAAATAGACTAACACAACTCTCACTATATGCAATATACAATAAATAAGAAAATAACGTCATAAGACAACTCGCAATAAATAAACCCTCACCTTATAGTCTCCACACGCTTCGCAATTAAGCTTTGATCCGGTGAAGATAACAAGATTGCGCCTGTTACCCTCCCACTTCACCTGATATGCAGTTTCCCGCATCCGGCGGTTATATCCAACAACTTATTTTCCGAAAAAATGCCAGCGAAGCGTATAACGCTTTTGGTTTCGGCTCAAATAATAGTGTTTGAACAAATTATCGTCACCTTAAAAAACCGCTGATACTTACAACGCATCATCGAAAATTGATTCAATCGATATCTGTGTCCACTTTGACGCGCTCTTTTTTTTAGTTTCGATCATATTTAACTCTGACTGCCTGAGCCAGTAAACCATACTTAACTCGGCTTCTGCTGATCTAAATTCTTTTATTTCACTTAGCTGGGCTACCAGGTCAAACAAATCAAACTGATCGACATTTTTCTTAAAATACCGGCGACTCATGGGTTATTTGTGCCTTTTCATATAACGCACCCTTGGCGGTTTATTTTTGCAGCTTGAGTTTTCTTCTTTAAGTATGCCGGATTTTTTACCATTTTTATGCATCCAAAAAAGCCCTGATTGCAGATATTCCCTGAGCGCCAGCTTGTTGTGCTTTATCCAAAGCGGACTCAGACAGGCCGCCCAAGGCATAAACAGGCAGATTAACTTGAGCAACCAGTTTTTCAAATGGTTCCCAGCCTAACGGCTCGGTTTCCGGATGTGTTTTTGTGGCTAACACGGGCGCTAAAACGACAAAGTCGACCCCTATCGTTTGTGCATGGAGTAATTCTTGCAGATTATGACAGGAAGCGGCAACCCAGTGCGCCTGTTTTGATGTATTTAGAAAGAATGTAGGACGTTTAGTGGCAGACATTAAATCCCGGCTGGTTAAATGAATGCCATCAACGGCAAAATTGGTTGCATTGTTAACGGCAGAATTAATTAACAACAAGACGCCTTGTTGTCGGCATAAAGGGGTTGCTTGTTCAAAAAATGAATGTAGTGTCTGGGGTGATACGGTTTTTAACCGTAATTGGATTAACTTAATCCCGCGACTGACTATTTTTTGCAGGTTGATCAATAATAGCGATTCATCCGCATCGTCCAAAATTGCATAATAGGGTGGTAATTGGGCTGCGGTGATAATGGGTTGATTGGCAGCGGGAAAGGCATGGTCTGTCAAGTCGGCTGGCTTAACCCATTTAAAAGGCTGACCTTCACAGCTTTTAGCAACGCCAGAAAAATGCTCCACTAAAAACACCTGTAACTGTACCGCTAAATCCGGGTATTGATGCTTAACCGTTATCAGAGGCGTTGCCGCCAGGACGATAATATCAAGCTCCTCTTTAAGTTCTCGCGCCAAAGCCTGTTTCGCAGATTCGCTCTCTTCAATTTTGCCGCCGGGAAATTCCCACAAGCCACCTTGATGTAATGATTTGTCACGCAAGGAAATTAAAACCTGTCCTTTGGCGTTTTTTACGACACCGACAGCAACTTGAAGTCGTTTCATAGTGGGGTAGTTAGAGTGGAATAGAATCGAATTAAACTAAAAGAGTGTAGGCATATTTAAAAAGTCTCCACCGATGCCGGTCGGGGTTTTTAACCCCGACCGAAACGTTTGAAAACTTCAATAGATTTTAAAACGTGAGTGACGGGGTTACAAACCCCGTCACGCTTCGGGTTAAGGTTAGTGGCTGAGGTGCAATCCCTTTAATCTTTAACCTTTTACCTGCCCTTAAGTCCTATATTCGGCGTTAATTTTTACATAGTCATAAGAAAGGTCACAGGTTAAAACTTCCTGAACCGCTACGCCACGACCGAGCTTAACCGTGACGGTGATTTCTTCCTGATTCATGACTTGTTGTCCGGCTTCTTCGGTGTACTTATCATCACGTCCACCATTTTTAACGATACAAACGTCGTCTAAATAAATTTGTACGTTTTCCAATACCATGTTTTCGACACCGGAACGACCCACGGCCGCAAGAATACGTCCCCAATTAGGGTCGCTGGCAAAAAAAGCGGTTTTTACCAACGGTGAATGGGCGATGGTTTTACCGACCCGCACGGCTTCTTCATTGTGCAACGCTTCTTTAACAACGATACGTATTAACTTGGTTGCGCCTTCGCCATCCCGAACAATAGCTTCTGCCAGTTGTTTGCAAACATCCATAACCGCCTCGGCAAAAAGGACATAATTTTCACTGTCCGCAGTAATTTCCGGTGCCGCTGAACAACCGCTTGCCATTAATACACAGGCATCATTAGTCGAGGTATCGCCATCTACAGTAATGCGATTAAATGATTGTTCAACAGCCAAGGCCAAACAGTGTTGCAATAGCGCCTGATTAATTTTTGCATCGGTAGCCATAAAGCCCAGCATGGTCGCCATATTGGGCTGAATCATACCGGCGCCTTTGGAAATGCCGTTAATAGTGACGGGCTGTCCTGAAAGGATAATGGTTTTAGATACGCCTTTAGGAAAGGTGTCCGTGGTCATAATCGCACGGGCGGCTTTATCCCAATTAGACAGTGACAGGTTTTTTATAGCAGCCGGTAAAGCGTCTGTAATCTTGGCGACCGGCAACGGTTGCCCAATCACGCCCGTAGAAAAAGGCAGCACTTGATTGGCATCGCCACTCACGATTTTTGCCAATTCAGTACAAGAAAGCAACGCATCCTGCATACCCTGTGTACCGGTTCCAGCATTGGCATTACCCGAATTAATCAGCAACCAGCGGGGTTGGTGAGCCAGATTGGCTTTTGCAACATGCACTGGCGCAGCACAAAATGCGTTTTGGGTAAACACGGCGGCACAAGTTGATTGTTCGGCCATTTGAATGACCAAAAGATCATCTTTAATGGTTTGCTTGATACCGGCACAGGTTGTGCCTAGCGCTATTCCAGCGATGTTAAGCATGTTTGGAAAATCGCACTGTCCTACTGCCATGAATTAATCCTCATTGTGTTTAAAAAATAGGGTGACGTTTTTAATTTTTCTTAC
>CAIMDR010000120.1 GCA_903839795.1 uncultured Methylococcaceae bacterium
ATTGGAGAAATCCATCGGAATTTTCTTCTGGTTCCCAAGACTGGAAGCTGGAGCTTCCAGATCTGCATTTCCAAGCTGGAGAGACTGTGAAAGTATTCAAAATTCGGGTTGAATTTTGATTTCGGAAACAAAGAATCAATGACTTACAGCAGGTTTTTTGCTATTTTGTGTTGATTTTGGGTAAGTATTCACCTCCCCCTTTGAAAAAGGGGGACTGAGGGGGATTTATCTAATAAAAGCTCCCCTAACCCCTCTTTGTCAAAGAGGGGGACTGAATAATTACAAAACTTGAAGATTAAGATAGTTGCTAATAATTAGTTTAAAGATTGGGGTAACGGAATTGCTCCCGTCCCCCTGATACCCTTTAAACCACGTGATAAACCTCAGCACCTTCTTCAATAAACTGTTTGGATTTTTCATCCATACCTTTCATTAACGCCTCTTGTTCATCTTTAATGCCTTTTGCCGCTGCGTAATCACGCACATCCTGACTAATTTTCATTGAGCAGAAATGCGGGCCGCACATGGAACAAAAATGGGCGATTTTCGCCGACTCTTTAGGCAACGTTTCATCATGAAACTCACGGGCTTTTTCAGGATCAAGACCAATATTGAACTGATCTTCCCAGCGAAATTCAAAACGGGCTTTGGACATCGCATTGTCCCGAGCTTGTGCGCCGGGATGACCTTTTGCCAAGTCAGCAGCATGAGCGGCAATTTTGTAGGTGACAATGCCTTCACGTACGTCTTGCTTGTTCGGCAAACCCAAATGCTCTTTTTGAGTTACGTAACAGAGCATTGCGCAGCCGTACCAACCAATATTCGCGGCACCTATGGCAGACGTGATATGGTCATAACCAGGAGCAATATCGGTAGTCAGGGGGCCCAAAGTATAGAAAGGGGCTTCTCCACATTCTTCCAGTTGCTTTTCCATGTTAACTTTAATCATGTGCAAAGGGACATGTCCTGGCCCTTCAATCATAGTTTGGACATCATGCTTCCAAGCAATTTTTGTCAGCTCACCCAGCGTTTCCAATTCACCAAATTGTGCTTCATCATTGGCATCATAAATTGAACCGGGACGTAAACCGTCACCCAAGGAAAAGGATACGTCATAAGCTTTCATGATTTCGCAGATTTCTTCAAAATGCGTATACAAAAAGCTTTCTGTATGATGCGCCAGACACCATTTAGCCATAATGGAACCGCCGCGTGAAACAATACCGGTCATGCGTTTTGCAGTTAAAGGTACATGATGCAAACGCACTCCCGCATGGATAGTAAAATAATCTACGCCCTGCTCTGCCTGCTCAATTAAAGTATCGCGGAAGATTTCCCACGTCAGGTCTTCAGCTTTGCCATTTACTTTTTCCAATGCTTGGTAAATAGGCACGGTACCGATAGGTACGGGAGAATTACGCAGAATCCATTCACGGGTTTCATGAATATTTTTACCCGTTGATAAATCCATAATGGTATCACCACCCCAACGTATGCCCCAGAGCATTTTTTCCACTTCTTCATCAATGGATGACGTCACGGCAGAGTTGCCTAAATTACCATTAATTTTTACCAAGAAGTTACGACCTATAATCATCGGTTCCAATTCCGGATGATTGATATTGGCGGGTATTATAGCCCGACCTCTGGCTACTTCATCACGGACAAATTCAGCCGTAATCGCTTCAGGTATAGAGGCACCGAAAGAATCTCCAGGATGCTGACCTTTCCACAAATCGCGCATTTCTTCCATTTTCTGGTTTTCACGAATCGCGATAAATTCCATTTCGGGCGTAATAATACCCAGGCGAGCATAATGCATTTGCGATACATTAGCGCCGGCTTTGGCCCGACGTGGTTTACGAATATGTTCAAAACGCAAATCTGCGGTAGCCGGGTCTTCAAGGCGCTGACGACCAAATTCTGAACTGGGGCCGGTTAATTCTTCAGTATCATTTCTTTCTTCAATCCAGGCTGACCGGATTGAACCCAATCCTTTTTTTAAATCGACCTCAACATTGGGGTCGGTATAAACGCCTGAGGTATCGTAAACATAGAGCGGTCCGTTTTTTTCTACAGCGCCAAAGTGAACCGGCGTATCAGACAAGTTAATTTTACGCATAGGCACTTGTATGTCGGGCCGACTGCCTTGCACATAGATTTTTTCCGATGCAGGGTAAGAATCAATTTTTACATTACTCGTGGTGGTAGTCTCGGTAACGTCTTTCAGAACAGCGCTCATGCTTATCTCCAATAACAATAAAACAAGACGCAGGGAAGTGGGGGCTTTCCTACGCCGGTATTAACCGGGGTCAGGTTCAAAGGGTTTCTCTCAGCCTTTCGTTCCTGCGCAATGCGTGGAAACGAAAAAGCACCCCTAGCCTTTACGGATGTGGCACTAAGTTAAAGGATTATGCGCCAGATTGCAAGCTTAGTCAGTATCATAATGACTGCAAACGCCTTATAAAACAAATGGTTTTAACCAGGCACATCACCCACTGCCTAATGATGCCCAAGCTTAACAATCAATGATTTACAGCCAATAAGGGAGATAATTTTAGGTTTTTTGAAGCATTTTTTATATGATATGCAGTCGAATGTGGTTGATTATTGGTTGGCAAAAAAATATTAACTTACTTTTTGCCCCGCTCATGCACTATAAATAAAATAATTAGTAGGATGGTTTGTGAAAATTTCTGTTGTTGTTCCTGTTCATAATGAAGCTGACAATATTGTTCCTTTGATTCAAGAGGTTGATAATGCGTTGAGTATTGCTGAAGCTTATGAAATTATTTATATTGATGACGGGAGTAACGACCGGACAGCAGACGTTTTAAAACAGGCGCTTCAAGACTTTAAAGCACTGCGGGTCATTCGGCATGAGCAAAGTTGCGGACAAAGTACCGCTATCAATACCGGTGTTAAAGCAGCAAACTATCCTTGGATTGCAACGCTGGATGGTGACGGTCAAAATGATCCCGCCGACATTCCCCGTTTGTATGAAGTACTCATGCAGGAAAGGGCTGCAACCGACAATTTATGGATGGTGGCCGGATGGCGAAATAAACGTTATGACTCGGCCTGGCGGCTTTTTTCATCCAAAGTGGCTAATGGAGTGCGTGCCGGCTTGCTGGGCGATAATACGCCCGATACCGGCTGCGGCTTAAAGGTGTTTTCCAGGGAGCGTTTTCTGGGCTTGCCTTATTTTGATCACATGCATCGCTTTTTACCCGCCTTGATTTTAAGGGCAGGCGGCCAAGTGATTTCTGAACCGGTTAATCATAGATCCAGAACTAGCGGTCAATCAAAATACGGTACTTTAGATCGCCTTTGGGCGGGAATTATTGATTTGGCCGGGGTTATTTGGTTGCAAAGACGCGCCAAACTGCCGGTGATTAAAGAAGTTGAAAGCGATTAATAGCGTTTATTAAAGATATTAATTCACCACGAAGACACGAAGAACACGAAGATTTTTCTTTGGTTTTTCTTCGTGAACTTCATGTCTTAGTGGTGAGATGTCTTAAGTTGATGTCTATGGGGTTACGCTTTCGCTAACCCGCGACTGCCGGTTATTACCTTTAAAACTTTTTCGTCAACGCTTTAAGGTAAGCTAAAAAGCCCTCTTTTAACTCGCTATTCAATAATGCCAGCTCTACATTCGCTATCAAAAAACCCAGCTTGGTGCCACAATCATAACGGGTACCTTCAAATTCATAAGCCAACACAGGCTCATCATTTAATAAATCGGCAATTGCATCGGTTAACTGAATTTCACCGCCCGCGCCCCGGCCGGTTTTTTTGATTTTGTCAAAAATTGCCGGTGTCAAAATATACCGACCGACTACCGCTAAATTTGAAGGCGCATCTTCCGGCTTGGGTTTTTCAACAATTATTTCTATTGGCGCTGATTTTTCTGAAAAATCACCGGTTTTAACAATACCATAACTCCCTGTTTCTGATGGATCAACCCGTTCAACGCCCAGTATTGAAGTATGCTTTTGCTCATACAATTTAACCATTTGCGCCATACAGCCTCGATTCGCATCTTCGATTAAGTCATCGGCCAATATCACTGCAAAAGGTTCGTCACCCACCACCGGTCTGGCACAATAAACCGCATGACCTAAACCTAACGCTTCAGATTGTCTAATAAAAATACAAGACACATGGGACGGCACAATATCCTTAATCAACTTCAGTATTTCAGTTTTGTTTTTTGCCTCCAGCTCTTTTTCAAGCTCATAAGCCTTGTCAAAATGATCGGTTATTGCATTTTTACTACGCCCGGTAATAAAAATCATAGTATCAATTCCTGCAGCAACCGCTTCTTCCACTGCGTATTGAATCAAAGGCTTATCAACAATGGGCAACATTTCTTTGGGGATACCCTTGGTTGCCGGTAAAAAACGCGTTCCTAGACCTGCGACGGGGAAAACTGCTTTGGTGATTTTCTTACTCATTAACTATGTCCTATTTATTCAAATTATTAAGATACCAGCCGAAATCTCTACCAACGCGTTAAACGCGTCCGTATTGATCGACAAAACGTACAATATCATCTTCACCCAGATAACTTCCTGATTGAACCTCAACGATTTCCAAAGGAATAACGCCAGGGTTTTCAAGACAATGCACAATACCCAAAGGGATATAGATAGATTCATTTTCAGTAATTAACAGCTTTTCCTCACCCTTGGTAACCAAGGCAGTGCCTTTAACCACAACCCAATGTTCCGCACGATGATGATGTTTCTGTACCGATAATTTAGCGCCGGGCTTAACCACAATGCGTTTAGTCTGATGACGTTCACCGGTATCAACCAAATCATAATGCCCCCAAGGCCGATAGGCTTTGCGGTGAATATTGGCTTCACTACGTCCCAGCGCCTTTAATTGGGTGACTATTTCTTTAACTTCCTGAACCCGGTCTTTAGGTGAAATCATAACCGCATCATCCGTTTCTACAACAACCAGATCATGAGCACCAATAATGGCAACCAGTTTGCTTTGGGCATGGATAAATGAGTTGTGGGTATCAACGGTCAACACATCGCCGCTAATGGCATTACCGAACGCATCTTTATCGGTAACATCCCATAAAGCGGACCATGATCCTACATCATTCCAATCGGCATCCAGTGGAATTACAACAGCCTTATCTGTTTTCTCCATGACCGCATAATCGATAGAATCAGCCGGACAGGTAGAAAATATATCTTTATCCAGCCTGACAAAATCAAGATCGGTTTTTGCGGCTTTTAGGGCCGCCCGGCAAATTGCTAACATCTGCGGATTGAATTTTTCCAGTTCGCGCAGAAAACG
>CAIMDR010000121.1 GCA_903839795.1 uncultured Methylococcaceae bacterium
GGGCACATGCTTTTCGTGCCCCATACGCATCAACTTAAGGAATATTGATACCCATTAATCAGTTGGTCAGCGGTATTGGGCTTCTTTTTGCGCCTATTTAAAGAGCAGCCAATCCCAAACCATTCTGCCAACTCTTTCAGTCATGTAGGTTGGGCAACATCTTTTCGTTGCCCAACATTCAACGGTCAAATTTCAAATTTCCGATGGATTTTTCCACCAGTGGCGTTCATACATTTCAACGTGAAATTTCTATCCGCCCACCACCACACTCAACACATCGCTCCATTCCCCCACTTGCTCATCATGATAGCGGTAAATCGCCTTGTACTTCCACACCACACTGGTTCCGGGGGACGGGAGCGGGACGGGGTCGGGGGTGTTTGGCTCGGTGTGGATGATGAGGAATACAAATCCAGTGCCGTCATTGCGGTCTACCCATATTTCTATCGCACTGGCCTTGCCTTTATCCCAAACGACGGTGGGGTGTCCGGCTTGCAGCAAACTACTTAACACCGGCTTCCAAGTGCTGGGGTCGATGATGTAAGCCGAGCCGATGATCTGCAAATCCTGACCAATGGCGGGTGAATAATTTTTGTGTGCTTTAAGCCGATTAATCAAAAGGGAAAATCGGGGGATGATCCCGGATTTGACAATAGGCGGGATGGGTTCCGGCAATAGGGGCGCAACTGGCCACTCGATAGCGTCAGTGCCGCCATCCCTCAACAGGTTTTTGAATGCCGTGCAATTGTGGGCATAACTCTGCGCCCGGCTTAGGATGTTGAGCGCATAGCGGAAACTGACGGCATCGGCTTGCAGTGACGTTAAATCATCCGCACTGATTTCCAGCGTTCCAGTATATTTGGACAGGGTGACGGCGACATGATCGAGTAAATCGGCTTTGCCGCTGTCGTCTTTGGGTAGGTATGTATTAGTAGGCATGGTTGTTTTATCCTAAAATGATTAAAAATTCGTAAAAATAAATGACCGTTTTCTAAGCAGCATTCCCTCATGCCGTTTCATTGTTT
The DNA here is from genome assembly GCA_903839795.1 of uncultured Methylococcaceae bacterium. Classification (GTDB taxonomy): domain Bacteria; phylum Pseudomonadota; class Gammaproteobacteria; order Methylococcales; family Methylomonadaceae; genus Methylobacter_C. Next base: position 1,026 of record CAIMDR010000121.1, read on the forward strand.
CCCGAACCTTGGGAAGTATTTTTCGATGATTTTTGAATGCTCCTCAAGTCTTGCGGTGCATTCCTCAAGGCTTGATAAATGGTACAAAATCTCTTGACCCGTTTCTCAAGGCTTGAGGAACACTCCTTAAATCACTGGAGGCTTTTCTCAGCCGCCGAGGAATGCTCCTCAGTGCTTGGGAAAATGTCCCAAGGCTTAAGGAATGCTCCGCAAGGCTTGAGGATTGTTTCGCAACAGACGGGGAACGGTGAAATATGCTTGGGGATGGTTCCTTCGCATCGTTGCGATGTCAAAAAATTATTTTCATAGCCATGATTTTATTTAAAATAACAGATTATTGAGAAATCCCTTTATCTCATTCAGCGACAAAGCGGACAGGCAATATTCCAATTTGGAAAAATCTTCATTTTGCTGATTGACTCGCACTTTTTATAAACCTAGTGGACATAAATGTCAACAAATTAAACCACTTTCTAAGATTACCGAACGCGGGGCGGGGTTTGCAACCCCGACCCAAACGTTTAATGTTTACCGTTATTCAAAAAATTTACGCTATAGACTTTCAGATAAATAATTTCTATGTCGACAGATACCATCCCTTTAAGGGATGTTATCTGTATAAACTTACAGCCACTAATTGGAAATTTAATTTCTGACAGTTTATAGGTATATGGCCGTTTAGTTCAGGCAGGAAAACGTGAGTAACGGGATTGCAGAGCCAGGCAATGATTTGGGGGGATTTATTGCAAGTTACCTTACCGTATTTTTAACTGCTTTTTAACCCGGTCAATATTATCTGTCATTTGCTGCTGTGTATAAGGAACAACGGCAAATTTCCCCCAAATTGGCGCCGGCCAAGCTTTATCAATTTGATAACGAACCACATGATGAAGGTGCAACTGCGGCACCAGATTGCCTATTGCGGCGATATTCATTTTATCGGCTTTATAAAGCGTCGCCAGATTTTCCGAGAGATAGCTGGATTCTTGGGTGAGTGTGTGCTAATCCGCTTTACTGAGCTGATAAATTTCCGTGATATCGGCTTTTTCCGGTACCAGAATAAACCAAGGATATTGACTGTCATTCATCATTAATAATTGGCACAAATCAAAGCGGCCAATAGTGATGCAATCTTGCTTCAAACGGGGATGTAACTGAAATAGTGTAGTCATGTAATTTTGTAAAAGTAAAAGCAAAGCTTGAAATTAGCGTGTTAATCAGTGTAATTTACGGTCTGTTTTAACCCATAACAACAATAATAAATAAGGGGATATTTGCATGTCTGCACAGATCATGACCGCTCAAGACTTAACTGATGAACGTAAGCTAACCGTCTCATTTACGTTATTGCTGGGATTGTATGCCATCATTCCGCTCTGTCTGGCGCTGCAACTGTCTGACCACTGGTTTTGGCACGGCTATTTAAAAGAGCACTTACCCAGTAAACCGACCCATTTTTTATTGTTCCAAATTCTATTTGGCACGCCTCATATTTTAGCCAGTACGATTGTGCTGGTTAGCAACACGGACTACCTGCGATTTTATCAGCGCAACCTTGTAGGGGTAACCGCCGCCATTGCCATTTTTTTTGGCATCGGCAGTTTGTTTATTCCTTATCAGATTTTTTATGTCCTGGTTGCAGGCTGGACAGTATACCATGTACTTAAACAACAACATGGCGTGGCGCGTGGTGTTTGTCGCCTGCCCTCTTGGGCATTTAAGCTTTTATTATCATTAAGCGTGGCGGCAGGGCTTTTTGTTTATATCGGTATATTTCTGAAAAACAGCCTGGATATCCAGCAGACAGAGTGGCTTAAACAGCTTGCCGGTTTGTTATGTGCCGGACTGGTTTTAAGTGCTTTTTATTGCCAACGCTATGTCACCAGCGCATTTGGTAAATGGTTTTTATGGTCAAATATTTTTTTGGTACTGAGTAGTTTTTATCTTTACGTGCAACAGTATTATTTTCTGGCGATTCTGGTGCCCCGGTTGGTGCATGATGCCACGGCCTATATTTTCTATGTAACGCATGATTACAACAAGCATCACAATCATCCACAAAATTTTCTATACCGCTACGCTGCACGTTGTAATGTACACATTTTTATTGTGCTGCCGATATGTTCATTTGTGCTGGCCTTTGTTTTGCAAGCGTATGGCGACAATCTGGTTAGCGCCTTATCCGAATTCTTTTTTGGAGTGGAAATTCGCAAAGCCATTACCTTGGGTCTGCTGGGCTATCTGGCATTAATGCACTATTACACGGAAGCGATTACTTGGAAAGGTGAATCGCCTTATCGACAGTTTATTGCTTTTTCAAAATAAAATGAACGGAATATCAACTGGCTATATTTTGTGTAGATAAGTTTTATCCTGAGCCATTCAGGTATTCATTCTTGGATATCGTCTACGAACTATAGTCGCGACATGGGCATCGCTCCCAC